>NZ_DBNGPQ010000118.1:0-32116 GCF_057122925.1 Umezawaea sp.
CTTAGATGAAATCGGATGTCGTCTGGTTCTGGAGTGCTATACGACCACTCCTCAGGGATTGCGAGTTCCAGTTCGCGAAATGCGCGTTTCCAAATCGACCTAAAATTGTCATTTGTCGTGCAATTTATGCGAACTGAGAGTAGTATGGATGATCCGTTGTGTCGGGTCACGACCTCCGAAAGTACATTTACTAGCGAAGTTTTTCCAACGCCGCGCTCGCCATAGAGTACGGCGTGTTGCCCAGGGGTGCCGATAATAGAAATGACTTGCATGATTTCATCGGCGCGTCCGGCAAATAGGGAGGCTGAACTCACGGGCGCAGCTGGAGTAAAAGTCTGGGAGATCTTGACGAGCTGATCAAACTTATATGTGCTCTCGGTCACATATTCATGGTAGTCGCGGTGCAGAGGGTGTTGTTAACCGGGCTCAAAAGTGTGAATGACTCAGGTTTGTCCTCGCCGGACGGGCAGGTCTCCGGGATGGTGGGGAGGGCGGGACGCTGCGGTTCGTTCGGAGCCTGGTGCCATCCCGTCGACCTCCACAAGGGCTATCACGTCGTCGCCAGGGGGCAAGCTTGGGCGGTAACGTGGACTTTGGCAGGGGATGTTGCCCCCTGGCGACGACGTGATCGGGCTGCGCCAGGTCGACGGGATGGCACAGAGGCCCCTCTCTTGTTGAGGCAAGATCAACGCCACACCTTTGCCCCACAATATGACGGCAGAGAACCCCGGACGACGGTCTGTGATGGACGGTCGGGGAAGTGGTTGCCGCTGTTGGCGGTAGGTGCCGGAAGTCGTTGGTAGACAACGGGAAAGCGGACCTAGAATCCGTCAGGTCGTGGGTTCGAACCCCACCTGCCCCACCACTCTACCAGCGAGAACGAGCCTTTCAAGATCCTTTGAAGATCATTTGTCCTTGGGGTTCCACGGTGATGCCCGAGTGGTCATGGCCCGTCTCGGATCGGCGTGTTCTCGGGCAGGGGTATTTATCTCGGAGACGGTAGAAGCCGGTGAGGGGTCGGTCGTCACGTTCTCGTCGGATCGGCTGCTCTGGCCGCCCGTTCTACTTCCGCGCACCGGTTCTCCCAGAAGGTCGCGTCGCGGCCCTGACGAGCCGTGCCTTCTCCGTACCTGTTGGCGTCGCTGTCCAGTTGTTCGCGCAGGATGTCGGCGTGTCCGGCGTGTCGGCTGGTCTCCGTGAGGACGTGGACCAGGACGTTGAACAGCATCACGTCGGGTCGTGGCCACCACGGCACGTGGCCGGGTGGGTCGAGGGAGAGTGCGGCGATGGTGGCGTCGGAGTGTTCCCGGGTTCGGCGGTAGCGGCTGGTGATCTGCTCGCGTGTCTCGTGTTCGGTCGCCCACAGGTCGGTGCCGCGCTGTTCGAGGTCGTCCCACCGGGGGACGGGTTCGGGGGACGGTCGTTCGAAGACCTCGCCGAAGTACCGCGATTCCGTTGTCGACAGGTGCTTGATCAGGCCGAGCGGGGTGGTTCCGGTTGAGGTCAGGGGGCGGCGGACGTCGTACTCGGACAGTCCGTCGAGCTTCTGGAGCACGACCTCGCGGATCTCCCGCGGGTCGCTGTGCAGGTAGTCCTTCGCGAAGTCGTCGATCACGGGGGAGGAGTCCGCACCACCGACTGCGCCCTGGCCACCGCGGCGCTGGACCCAGGGGCAGAAAAGTGCGGAGCGGGCAAGTAGCCGATCGGAGCTTGTTCCTGATTCTGCTTGGTGCTATGGGAGATTCCTTCGCCCGTGCTCGGCGTTGATCCGGTCATGTCACGAAAAGCGTGACAGCCGACGGTCCACTCTGGTTATGCTCGACGTGATCTCCGCGAAACCGCGCGGAGGCCTGGAAGCGCTGGGGGAGAAGATGAGGAAGATGGTGGCCACCGCGACGGTGGCCGGAGCGGTCTTTGCCAGTGTGCTGGCCGGAGCCGGTACGGCGAGCGCGGCGCAGGTGAACAAGCGCTGCGAACCGTCGCCGTCGCGGAGTTGCAGCATGGCATCGGGGTTCTTCTCCGGGGGGACCATCTACGTCGACATCGACGCGTGGCTCTCGCCGGGCGCTCCCGGCACGTACTTCACGTGGACCCTCGGTAGTTGCAGTGGCGGTGCCTACGCCAGCGACCCGGGGAAGACCTGGGTCTGCACGCTGCCTGCCAGCTACTACACGCTGACGGCGACGGCCAGCTTCAACGCGCCCGTGTGGGAGCTCGGTCTTCGCTGGTAGGGCGCCCGTGCGGGCAACGCGAAGGGCTGGTCGGCTGGGTGCCGGAGGGCCGCGGGCGGGGCGAGGGCGTGGTGGACCACGTCAGGCCCGGCCTCGGGCGTGAACCGGTGCGCCATCCGTCGCGCGTCAGTCCTCTGTGGACTGGCGCGCGACGGGGCGGGCGTGGTGCCCGCGCAACCGGTCGAACGCCTTGGGGGTGCTGACGGTGGGCAGGCGGGTCGCGATGTCCTGGGCGCAGGCGGCCGGGGTGCGGGTCGTGGTGTCGACCTCGATGTCGTTGTCGCCGTGGGAGAAGACGCGGGTTTGTGACGCCGCCAAGCCGTGGGGGCGGTCACCTCGTCGTCGTTCCCGGCGGGCCAGTTCCTCCGGGGAGCAGTGGACGTCCACCAGGGTGACGTCGACGCCGTCCAGGACGTCCAGGAGGTCTGCCAGGCGCCACGGTTCGGTGAGCGGGTAGTCCATGACCACGTCGTTGCCGGTCGACGCGAGGGCGGCGACGACGCGGTGGTAGCCCCGGCGGGTCCTTCGCAGCATTTCCGAGGTTTCCACCTCGTCCAACGTGCGGGTGTGGACCGTGGAGCGCATGCCGCTCACGGCGTCCACCGGTACCAGGAACCACGGGTCCGGGAGCAGGGGCAGCAGGGCTTTGCCGATGCTGGACTTGCCCGAGCTGGACGGGCCGTTCAGCAGGACCACGCGTCCTCGTGTCACGGTTCGACCGTACGGTCTCCGCAGGGGGCTCCCCGCGGAGACCGTGGTGGTCAGCCCTTCAGGAGCAGCGCCACGGACTCGCGCAGCGGCGTGGTGGGGTGGCCCGCGAGGGTGCTCAGGTCGTGGGAGTCGTCGGCCAGCTCGCCCTCCGCGATGCCGCGGTCGGCGTCCACCAGGATCCCGGCGAAGCCCTCGGGGACGCCCGCGCCCACCAGGATCCGCAGGTGCTGGTCGGCCGGGACGTCCTGGTAGCTGACGGGCTTGCCCGTGGCGGTCGCGAGTTCCGCCGCGAAGTCGGTGTAGCTCCACGCCTCGTCGGCCGCCAGTTCGTACGCCTTGCCCTCGTGGCCCTCGGTGGTGAGGGCGGCCACGGCGGCGTCGGCGTAGTCGGCGCGCGGGGCGGCCCCCAGTGCGCCGGTGCCCGCGCTGCCCGCGAACGAGCCGGTCTCCAGCGCCTGGGCGACCGTCGCGGCGTAGTTCTCGGTGTACCAACCGTTCCTGAGGAACGTGAAGGGGATGCCCGAGTCGCGGATGACCTGCTCGGTGGCCTTGTGCTCGGCGGCCAGGAGCAGCTTGGTGGTGTCCGCCCTGAGGATGCTGGTGTAGAGGAGGTGGCTCACGCCTGCCGCCTTCGCGGCCTCGACGACGGCGGTGTGCTGGGCCACGCGCCTGCCCACCTCGGAGCCCGAGATGAGCAGCACCTTGTCGGCGCCCGCGAACGCCTGGACCAGGCTGGAGGGGTCGGAGTAGTCGGCCTTCCTGACCTGCACGCCGCGCGCGGCCAGGTCGGCGGCCTTCTCGGGGCTGCGGACGGCGGCGACGATCTCTGACGCCGGGACCTTCCGCAGGAGGCCTTCGACGACCAGTGTGCCCAGGTGGCCGGTCGCGCCGGTGACAACGATCATGGTGCTGCTCCCTCGTGGCTGGGTCGTGCTTACTTGAAGACTGCACTAACTTCTGGAAAGTGCAAACCACAAGTGAGTGCCATCACCGTGGTTAGTGCTGTCTACGAGGTACCGTGAAACCATGAGCGAAGCGCCGGGTCGGGTGGACGACGAGCACGCACGGCTGGTGTTCGACGTGTTCGCCCAGGCGTGCACCTCGCGGGTGACGCTGGAGCACGTGACCGGCCGGTGGGGGATCCTGGCGATGGCCGCGCTGCGGGACGGCACCCTGCGCTTCAACGCGCTGCGCCGCCGGGTCGCGGGCGTGAGCGAGAAGATGCTCTCGCAGACCCTGCAAGCCCTCGAACGGGACGGGTTCGTGGTGCGCGAGGCCCAGCCGACGATCCCGCCGAAGGTCGAGTACAGCCTGTCGCCGAGCGGTGAGAAGACCGCCGAGCTGCTGATGGGGCTGATCGACTTCGTCGAGGCGCAGAT
The DNA here is from genome assembly GCF_057122925.1 of Umezawaea sp. NCBI lineage: Bacteria > Bacillati > Actinomycetota > Actinomycetes > Pseudonocardiales > Pseudonocardiaceae > Umezawaea > Umezawaea sp. Next base: position 4,322 of record NZ_DBNGPQ010000118.1, read on the forward strand.
GCCCGAGGTGATGGCGGCCAACGCCAGGTACGACGAGGCGAAGGGGCGTTAGGGCCGTCTCTTCGCGCGGACCCGCTGCGCCTTGCGCGCCACCTGGAACGTGCGGGTGATCGACCTGCGCCAGGCCGGGTGGGTCTTGACGAGGGTGCTGACGGCGCCGCGGCGCGCGACCCAGCGCAGGTCCGGTGTGATCATCGTCGTCAGGTCCACCAGGGCGGTCGCCGAACCCTCGTCCCACCGCGCGTGCAGCGCCAGGTCGGCCAGGCACGACAGGGCGGCGGGGCCGAAGTCCGGGTCGGCCAGCACCCGGTTGGCCAACGTCCTGACCTGCCGCGGGTAGGCCTCGGCGAACTCGCGGGAGTCGAGGTCGGACGGCAGGATCCCGGTGATCCACATCCCCAGGCTGAGCGACACGGTGCGCAGGCCGTTGCGGCGGTTCCGCCCGTCGGTCCACGACACGACCTCGTCCAGCACGTGCTCGCGGTGCGTCCGGTCGCCGAGCATGGCCAGCACCCCGGCGACCACGGCGTTCTGCGGCGAGCGGCGGTCGGTGCGGCCGATCTTGGCCAGCTGCGCCAACGCCTTCCTCGTGTCGCGGCGGCCGAAGGGGGAGCCGTAGACGACGGCCGCCGTCCACTGCCGGTTCGGCGAACCGCGCTCCGCCCACTCCTCCAGCGTGTCGAGGACCAGGGGGAGCAGGTCGTGGTCGTCGGCGAGGTGCTCCAGCATCGACGCCGCCAGCACCCGGTGCGCGACCCGCGGCCGGGAGGCCAGGCGGTCCACCATGGTGAGCGGCTCGTGCGCGGGCACGTCGGCGACGATCGCGCACAGCGTCCGCCGGGTCGCGTCCGCGAAGCGCCGCAGCATCTCCGGTGCGCACATCCACTCGCTCAGGACCTCGCGGGCGGACGGGAACTCGCGCCACACGTGCCGGAACACCGCCGCGGCCCAGTCCTGCCGCTCGAAGCGGACCGTCTCCTCCGTCAGACCCGCGTGCCGGGGGTGGTCGCGGACCGTGGACACCGCGTGGATCTCCGTGAGCAGTGCCTCCTTCGACGTGGCGAAGACGCGGCGGGGCCTGAACTTCCCCTCCTCCGGGAGTTCGGCGCGGCGGATCCGCTCGTCCAGGTCGACGCCGAACCCCATCACCTCCTCGAACGGCTGGTTCTCCAGCAGCGCGACCGCGACCGCCTTCGGGACCTCGATGCCGTTGCGGGTGCCGAACCACTGGGCGACGGCGTTGCCGACGTCCTCCTTCAGCTCGGCGAGGGCGCTCGCCACGTCGAGTTCGCCGCGGGCGACCCGCAGCGCGAGCACCGCCGCCCGCACCGCCTTCTCGGGCGGGTCCTCGTCGGTCAACGCGTCGGCGAACTCCGACTTGAGCAGGGTCGAGGGCTGTTCGGACGCGTCGGGTCGGCGGTACCGGATGGTGGCGAGCGCGACCTCCACCGCGGACGGCGGCGTCAGCCTCACGGCCACGTCCTGCGCGCCGCCCAGCACCTGCGCCCGGTTGTCCAGGACGACCACCACCCAGCACCCCGTCGCCCTGGCGCGCGCCGCGAGCCCGCCGAACTCCCAGTCGGCGAACGGGCTGCCGCCCGAGCCGCTCAGGTCCCAGAGGTAGCCCTCGCCCCGTTTCAGGTCCGACCCGCCGACGGAGCGCGGCGTGCGGTCGGGGTTCATCTCGATCACCGCGTCGCACCCGGAGTCGACCAGCAGCCGCCGGGCGGTGAACGACCGCCCGGTGCCCCGTCCCCACAGGACGACGACGTGGTGCTCGTGCAGCAGCCTGCGCGCGGCGTTCATCTCCAGCGGCGGGACGAACTGCCCGCGCACCTCGTCGACCTCCTCCGCGGTCGCGCGGCGCAGCATCAGCTCCGGGACCGACCACCCGCCGCTCGCGATGATGACGTTCCCGGCGACCATGCCCGCCTGGAGCCCGTACTGGTTGCCGTTGGTCGTGTTCGACCGGTCGAGTTCGGGGATGTAGCGCAGTTCGTCGGGTGCCAGGGCCGACTTGTCCTCGACCGCCCCGGTGCTCGGCTGCTCGGTCATCGCTGGGTCCCGAAGGTGATGCCGCCGTACACGTCCCCGGCCTGGATGCCGGACATGGTGCCGTTGACCTGGTTGACCACGCCGCCGCGGCCGGTGGGCCGGGGCTCGGGGCGCGCGGGCCCGGTGGCGGTGCGCGGGTCGAAGCCCGGTATCCGGACCCAGGCCGTGTCGGCGTACTCCTTGTCCCGCACGGACAACGGGCTGAACTCGCCCTGCCGGACGACCCTGGTGTGGTCGCCGCCGAACGCCGTGCGCCACGCGTGGTCCGAGACGATCAGGGCCGTGCTGGCGCCGTCGGGCCCCTGTTCCCCGAGGCAGCGCTCGAACAGCTCCTTGAACGCCGACGCGTCCAGCAGCCTGCCGAGCGTGACCTTCGCGGCGTAGAAGCCGGGTTCGTCGCCGACCGGGCCGACCTCGACCGCGATCCGCAGCCGGACCTCGGGCTTGTTGCGGCGGTTCCAGTCCGCCAGCAGGTTCTCCAGGCTGTGCGCCACGTCGAACAGCGCGCCCAGCCGTCCGCTCGGCAGGGTCAGCAGGGCACCGTCACCGGTCGACTCCCGCGCCAGCACCTCCTCCCGCTCGATGCCCCGCTCGGCCAGCGCCCGTTCCAGCGCCGCGTCCAGGGTCCGTCGAACGGCGTCGAGGTGGTAGCCGGGATTGCGCGCCGACCCGACGACGTCCACACCGAACAACGCCCTGTGTTGGGGAACCAGTTCCACCGAATGCCTCCTCGCAGATCGTCAAGGGGCAGATTCTGGAGGTGGTCCGCGGGGTGTTCTCCCGGAAATCCGGGACTACGGGCGATCCTTCCCGCGCCGCCGCTCCGCGAGCCACCGCTCGAACTCGTCGGGCCTGGTGATCAGGTAGCCGAGTCGCCGGGTCTGCACGAGGCCGGTCCCGCGCATCGTCGCGAGGCCTTCCTCGACGCGCTGGTCGGACGCGGCGACGGCCTGGGCGATGTCCCGCTGGCTCGGGCCGCGCACGAGCAGGCCCGCCGCCGTCCGCGTCCCGACGGACCGGGCCCACCGCAGCATCGTCGAGCCCGCCCTGGTCACCACGTCGTGGGCCTGGTCGAGGCGGCAGGCGTCGGCGTTGCGCCGCCGGTCGGCGCAGGTCCGGTCGACGAGGCGGCGGACCGCGGCGTCCTCGGCGACGAGCCCGAGGAACGTCCGCGCGGCGACGTGCACCGCCCGGCCGTCGAGCAGCGCCAGCACGTGCGCGCTGCGCGGCTGCTCGTCGAGCACGGCGCACTCGCCGAGGAGCGTGTCGTCACCGAGCACGTTGACCACGCTCTCGACCCCGTCCGCGCACGAGAGCACGACCTTCACCAGGCCGGCCTCGACCAGGAGCACCTCGTCGCCCGTCTCGCCCGCCCTGATCAGGCGGTCGCCCCGGCCGAACGGCACCGAGCGGCCCGCGGCTCGCAGGACGGCGCACCCCCTGGCTGCCGACCCGTGGCTCACGGGTTCATGCTGCCGGACTCCGGGGCCGCGCAGAGCAGGCGGGCGAGGGTTCACCCCATCAGCCGACAGCGGTTCCCGAGGTCGGGTGTGGCCGACACCACTCCGCTCTGATGGGACCGCTGAAACCGTTTGTTCGCTGCGGTGGGTTCCGCCGGGTCTGGTCTCATCCCCGAAGATCGGGTCCTTCGGGGTTCCGAAAATGGTCTGAACCCTTGACTGGTCTATACCACCTGCGGTTCACTGTGTCACCGGTCACAGGAATCGCGTCGGACGAGTCGGCTCGTTCGACCTGTTCGGCGCGCCTGCGAACCGGCCTTGCCGTCAATTTGTGCGGCCCTGCAACCGCACGGAGGAGTGATCAAGTGTCGAGGCTTCGCATCATCGCCGCGTTCCTCGCGGTGGCTTGCGCGACGGTGCTGGCGGTCGTCCTGCCGACCTCCGCAACGGCCGCCAGTTGTGCGACCGCGTGGAACTCCGGGTCGGTCTACACGAACGGCATGACCGCCTCCTACAACAACCGCAACTGGCTGGCCCAGTGGTGGACCCAGAACCAGGCGCCGGGCACCGACGGCGTGTGGGCCGACCAGGGCGCCTGCGGTGGTGGTGGCAGCACCCCCACCTGCGACTACCCGAACTGGGTCGCCGGTCGGAACTACGTCACGGGCAACATCGTGAAGTACACCGACGGCAAGTTCTACATCGCCGAGCACGACAACCCCGGCTACGACCCGCTGATCAGCACCTGGTTCTGGGAGCCCTTCACCTGCGGTGGTGGAACCACTCCGCCGCCGCAGCCGGGTGGCTTCGTCGTCTCGGAGGCCCAGTTCAACCAGATGTTCCCCAACCGGAACTCCTTCTACACCTACAGCGGTCTGACGGCGGCGCTCAGCGCGTACCCCGGCTTCGCGAACAGCGGCAGCGACACGGTGAAGAAGCAGGAGGCGGCGGCGTTCCTGGCCAACGTCAACCACGAGACCGGCGGTCTGGTCCACATCGTGGAGCAGAACCAGGCGAACTACCCGCACTACTGCGACACCGGCCAGCCGTACGGCTGCCCGGCGGGTCAGGCGGCGTACTACGGTCGCGGTCCGATCCAGCTGAGCTGGAACTTCAACTACAAGGCCGCCGGTGACGCTCTCGGCATCAACCTGCTCGGTGACCCGTGGCAGGTCGAGCGCAACGCGTCCATCGCCTGGAAGACCGGCCTCTGGTACTGGAACACCCAGACCGGCCCCGGCACCATGACCCCGCACAACGCGATGGTCAACGGCAACGGGTTCGGCGAGACGATCCGCAGCATCAACGGCAGCCTGGAGTGCGGCGGGCGCAACCCCGCCCAGGTCCAGAGCCGCGTGGACGCCTACAACCGGTTCGTCGGGATCCTCGGCACGAGTGCGGGCAACAACCTGTACTGCTGATCCGACCAGCCCGTGGAACGGGGTGCGGCCGATCCGGTCGCACCCCGTTCCGCTGTGCGGAGTCGCGCCGCCGCGCCGTCAGTTGGCCAGCGCGGGCTGATCGGCCGGGATGTCCAGCACCGTCCAGAGCACCACCCGGTCGGAGCTGACCCTGGTCTCGCCCATGCGGAAGTCGCACACCGCGATCGACGCGACGTCGTGCCGCAGCGTCAGCCGCTCGCGGGTCGCGAGCTTGGTGGAGGTGCGGACGCCGATGGACAGCTCGTGCTCCCGGCGGCGCAGCACCAGCGAGGCGGACGTGTCGTCGTCGGTGTGGCTGACCATCTCGGCGGCGACCTGGGGCGCGACCTCCAGCAGCGACGACACGCCCCAGCGGCGGCACGCCCGTTCGGTGATCTCCTCGGCCACGTGCGGCCTGCACCGGCAGCCGGGCAGCGGTGCGGTCGTCTGGTCGCCGTGCCGCAGCACCGCCACGGCGGCCAGCGCCTCGTCGGTCGTGCGGAACCTCGGCATGTGCCGGGGCAGGCCCCTGGCGTCCAGCGGCTCCGCGACGGCGGGGTTGTCGACGACCATCATCAGCGGCGTGCCCGGCCAGCGGGCCGCGGACGTCCAGGCGACGTCGAACGCGACGAGCAGCACGGGGCAGCGCACGTCCAGCGCGTCGACCTCCACGACCACGCCGAGCGGTTCCTGGCCCGCGTGGTCGAGCAACTGGTCCTGGACGCGCAGGTAGGTCGACCAGTCGAGCCTGCCCGCCACCGTCACCACCAGCACGCCGTCGCGGTGCCGGGTGGTGATGCTCAGCTCGTCTTCCACTCCCATCACAGCAGGGTCCGGTGTGCGCACGTCCCCCGACCAGGGGGTAATTACCCGTGTTCCCCAGGCCTACCGGAACACCGGATTGACCGGCTGCCGACCCGAACCTATGGTGCCGGCGTGGGAGCTTTCGTCGGGTCCGGCCAGGTCGGCAACCTCCCCGCCAGCACCACCGTTCTCGTCGGCCGCAAGCACGAGTCGGCCGAGGTCAAGAAGCTGGTGGCGAAGGCGAGGCTGGTGACACTGACCGGCGTCGGCGGGGTCGGGAAGACGAGGCTCGCGCTGCACGTCGCGGCTGACCTGCGCCGCGCGTTCACCGACGGCGTCTGGTTCGTCGAACTCGCCCACGTCACCGACGCCGACCTGCTCGTGGACACGGTGGTCGAGGCCCTCGGCGCGCACGACGACACCGGCCGGGACCAGTCGTCCGTGCTGGTGGGGCACCTGCGTGACCGGCAGGCGCTCGTCGTCCTCGACGGCTGCGAACACCTGCTGGACGTCGTCGCCGACCTGGCGGGCGCGCTGCTGCGCACGGCGCCCGGCCTCCGCCTGCTGGTGACGAGCCGGGAGCGGCTGGACGTCGAGGGCGAGCACCTGTGGCGGGTGGCGCCGCTCGCGCTGCCGGACCCCCAGCGCCCCGAGCGCGGCCGGACCTACCCGGCGCTCGAGCTGTTCGCCGACCGCGCCGCCGCCGTGGTCCCCGGCTTCGCGCTGAACCCCGACGACGAGCCGCTGGTGGCCGAGGTCTGCCACCTGCTCGGCGGCATCCCGCTGGCCATCGAGCTGGCCGCCGTCCGGGTGCGGCTGCTGTCGCTGGAGCAGCTGCGCGACGGGCTGCACGACACCTACCGGGTGCTCGCCGCCGGTCGGCGCGGCGGGCTGCCCCGCCACCAGACGCTGAGCGCCGCCGTCGAGTGGAGCTACGCGCTGTGCACCGAGCAGGAGCAGAGCCTGTGGCGGCGGGTGTCGGTGTTCGCCGGGAGCTTCGGCCTCGAAGCCGCCGAGGACGTGTGCGGCGGTGACCTGGAGGTGCTCGGCGGCCTCGTCGACAAGTCCGTGCTGATCGCCGACCAGGGCGTCGACGGGGTCCGGTTCCGGCTGCTGGAACCCCTCCGCCAGTTCGGCCGCGACCGGCTGCGGGCCGTGGACGAGGAGGAGGCGCTGCGCCGCAGGCACCGCGACCACTTCGTCGCGCTCGCCGAACGCGGTGAGCGCGACTGGTTCGGCCCCACCCAGGCCGACGTGCAGAGCAGGACGCGGCTCGACCACGCCAACCTGCGGGTCGCGCTGGACCACTGCCTCGGCTCGCCCGACGGGTACGAGGCCGGGCTGCACCTGGTCGGCACGCTCTGGTTCTACTGGGTCGGGTGCGGTGCCCTCGGTGAGGGCCGCCGGTGCGTCGACCGGGTGCTGGCGCTCGACACCGGCCCCGGCCAGACCCGCGCGAAGGTGCTGTGGGTGGGCGGGTACCTCGCGACCGTGCGGGGTGAGCTGGACGTGGCCGTCGAGCTGCTGGAGGAGTGCCGCGAGTACGCGCGCGCCGCCGGTGACGAGCCCGCGCTCGCCTACGCCACGCACCGGCTGGCCTGCACGAAGCTGGTCGGCGACGACCTCGACCGGGCGGGCGGGCTGTTCGAGGAGGCGTGGGCCCGCTACGGGCGGCTGGGGCTGCTGGACAGCAACGTGCTGCTGGCGCGGGTCGAACTCGGCATCGTGGCGGTGTTCCAGGGCGACTTCGAGCGCGCGGGCGAGCTGTGCGAGCAGGCCCGTGCGCTGGGGGAGCGGAACGGCGAGCGGTGGGCCACCGCGTACGCGACGTGGGTGCTGTCCATGTGCACGTTCACCAGGGGCGACCTGGGCCGGTCCGAGGAACTGGCGCGCGAGTGCCTGCGGGTGAAGCGGACGTTCAACGACCTGCTCGGGCTGGTGCTGGCGATCGAGGTGCTGGCGTGGAACGCCGCGGAGCGGGGCGCGGCGGAGCGGGCGGCGACGCTGCTCGGCGCCGCGCACCAGATCTGGCAGTCGGTCGGGTACCCGCTGTTCGGGTCCTGCCACTTCGGGGCGCCGCACGGGGCGTGCGAGCGGGCCGCCATCGACGTGCTGGGCGACCGGGCGTTCGGCCGGGCGCTGCGGCGCGGGATGGCGTTCGGGCTCGGGGAAGCGGTGGCGTACGCGTTGGAGGAGCCCGTCGTGGCGGTGGTGGAGGAGCTGCCCACACCGCTGACCCGCCGGGAGCAGGAGGTCGCGGACCTGATCGCGGGCGGGTTGTCCAACAAGGACATCGCGGTCCGGCTGGTGATCGCCCGCCGGACCGCGGAGGGCCACGTCGAGCGCATCCTCCAGAAGCTGGGGTTCAGCTCGCGGACGCAGATCGCCACGTGGATCGCGGAGCGGTCCAGGGTGGTGGGGTGAGGGGGAGCGCGGGTGCCCTCCCCCTCCGCGCGGCGGCTAGCCGTGCGCCTGCGCTCCCGCCGGGGCGGGTGCCGGGTCCCGCCGCGGGGTCCTCGGCGGGCGGCGCCTGCCCGTGCGCTCGATCCACCACTCGGCGATGAGCAGGTTGACCACCCAGCTCAGCCACACCGTCGAGGTGAACGCGGGCATCATCAGCGCGTCAGCCTCGGCCTGGGTGGTGGTCAGCAGCGGCACGACCACGCCGATCATGAGCGCGCTCCACAGGCGGTTGACCACGATCGACATGCCCAGCGCGAAGCTGCGGATCATCCACCTGCGGTGCTCCTCGAAGCGCCGCTGCCGTGCCGTGCGGAAGCCCGCGACGGTGGTCGCGAACCACATCAGCGACAGCAGCAGGTTGCCGGTGGAGCCCACGAAACCCGTGTGGCCGTAGACGGCCACCGGAACGGCCAGAACGGAGGCGGGCAGGGCTCCCGCGAAGACGTAGGTGCGGCCGAGCGCGCGGTGGACCGACGGGTACCGGGAGCGGAACCAGGGCCAGACCTGGAAGCAGCTCGTCAGCAGGGCCACCGAGCCGAAGACGATGTGCAGCACCAGGGTCGGGTAGTGCAGCGGCGCGTCCTCCCGGACGGGCAGCCTGGACTGCGCCGGGTCCAGGGTCAGGTAGCGCGGGACGGAGAAGGCCAGGAAGGCCACGGTCACGAACAGCAGCGGTGCGATCCACGGGCGGCGCCAGAGCGCCACGGTGTCGGTCATCGGAACTCCCCCTCGATTTGAGGACAGCCTGGCCGCTCGGCGTCGTCGGCTCTTCGGTCGAACCGACTGAAGTCGGCACTAGGGTCGTGGGGTGGTGCACGGGCGTCGGGCCGAACGAGAGGCGGTTGCCGCGCTGCTGGCGGGTGCGTCGGCCGGGCGCGGCGGCGTGCTGGTGCTGCGCGGCGAGGCGGGGATCGGGAAGAGCACGGTGCTGCGCGACGCGGTGGCCCGCGCGGACGGTCTGCTGGTGCTGAGCTGCGCGGGCGTGGAGTCGGAGGTGGCGCAGGCGTTCAGCGGGCTGCACCAGCTGCTGCGGCCGGTGCTGCGGCACGTCGACGGGCTGCCCCCGGCGCAGGCCGCGGCGTTGCGCGGGGCACTGGGGATCGCGGACGGGACCGCGTCCGAGTTCGTCGTGTCGGCCGCGCTGGTCGACCTGGTCGCCGCCGTGGCCGCCGAGAGCCCGCTGCTGCTCGTCGTGGACGACCTCCAGTGGCTCGACCGGGCGTCCGCCGGAGCGCTGCTGTTCGCGTGCCGCAGGGTGGCCGCCGAACCCGTCGCGGTGCTGCTCGCGGTGCGGGACTCCACGGTGGACACCTCGGACCTGCCCGAGGTGGTGCTGCCGGGACTGGGCAGGTCCGACGCCGTGCGGCTGCTGGCGGAGCGCGGTCGGGAGTGGCCCGGCGACGCCGTGCTGGCGGCCACCGGCGGGAACCCGTTGGCGCTGCTGGAACTCGCGGAGCACGGCGACCTGGGGCAGGTGGTCGCGGACTTCGCGCTCACGGGGACCGTGCCGGTGGGGTCGCGGGTGCGCACGGCGTTCCTGCGCCGGGTGTCGGCGCTGCCCCCGTCGGCGCGGTCGCTGCTGCTGGTCGCCGCGGCCGAGGACACCGGGCGGCTGGACACCGTGCTGGGCGCGGCGCGGCGGCTCGGCGTGCCCGACGACGCGCTCGGTACCGCCGAGGACTCCGGGCTGCTCGCGGTCGTGGGCACCGAGCTGCGGTTCCGCCACCCGCTGGTGCGGTCCGCCGTGTACGCCGACGCGACGTTCCACCGCCGTCGGGCCGCGCACCTGGCCGTCGCGGACGAGCTGGGCGCGGGGTCCGACCGGGCTACCTGGCACCGGGCCGTTGCCGCCACCGGGCCGGACGAACGGCTGGCCGAGGCCGTGGAACGCGGCGCGGACGAGGCTCGCCGCCGCGGCGGGGAAGCCGCGGCGGTGGCGGTGCTGCGCCGGGCCGCGCGGTTGAGCGGGACGGCCGACGGGCGACGGCGCAGGCTGGTGACGGCGGCGTTCGTCGCGCTGGACTCCGGGCAGCCGGACGTCGCCAGGGCCCTGGCGGGCGAGGTGATGGCGGAACCCGTTCCCGCCGTCACGCTGGCGCAGCTCAACGGCACCGTCGAGCTGTACAGCGGTGATCCCGCGGTGGCCTTCGGGCACCTCATGAGGTGCGGTGAGCTGCTCGCCCGCACCGACCCCGAGGAAGCGGCGTGGACGTTCACGCTGGCGTCGTCCGCCGCGTTCCTCGGCGGCGACATGCTCGGCGCGAGGACGGCCACCGAGCGGATCCTCGACCTCGACTGCTCGCCCGCCACGCGCCGGGCCGCACGGGCCCTCTCCGACGGCGTGATCACGTCGCAGGAGCTGTGGGAACTGCCGGGTGACCTGGCCGAGCACCAGCAGGACGGCGGCGGGCGCACGTGGATGTGGGCCACGGCCATCGCCTGGCTCGGCTCCGACCAGCGCGAGGCCCTCAGGCTCGCCGAGGCCGCCGGGCACCGGCTGCGGGCCGTGGGCGCGACGGGGGCGATCTCCGAACTGCTGTACTACCGGGCCGACATCGCCTACCGGCTGGGGCTGTGGACCGAGGGGATCGCGCACGCCGAGGAGGGCGTCCGGTTCTCCCGCGAGGCAGGGCAGCGCGGGTGGACCGCGAACCTGCTCGCCGTGCTCGCGCGGTTCGCCGCCGCGCGCGGTGACGCCCCGGCGTGCCAGGAGCACGCCGACCGCGCGCTCGCCATCGCCGTGCCGCTGCGGCAGCACGCCGCGGCCGGGATGGCACGGGCGGCGCTCGGCCTGCTCGCGCTGTCCGAGGGCGACGACGCCGGGGCGTTCGCCAGACTGGCCGAACTGGACGTCCAGCCGCTGATGACGTTCGGCGCCCTGACCGACGTCGTCGAGGCCGCCGTGCGCGTCGGCGAGCGGGACCTGGCGCTGCGGCACGTGGAGTGGTTCGAGAAGTGGGCCGGTGACCGGGTCTGGACGCGGGAGCGGCTGCACCACTGCCGCGCGCTGCTCTCCGACGACCCCGAACCGCACCACCTGGCCGCACTGTCCACTGAGGATGGTCGCGACCGGCCGTTCGTCCGCGGCCGGACCCACCTGCTGTACGGGGAGTGGCTGCGGCGCGAGCGGCGCGGCGTCGACGCGCGGGTCCACCTGCGGGCCGCCGCCGAGCTGTTCGGCGGTCTCGGCGCCACGGCGTGGGCCCGACGGGCCGAGGGGGAGCTGCGCGCCGCAGGTGGAGCCGTCCAGCACGACGCCGGATCCCTGACGCCGCAGGAGTTGCGGGTCGTCCGCCTCGCCGCCGTCGGCTACAGCAACCGCGAGATCGGCCTGCGGCTGCACCTGAGCCCGCGCACGGTCGGCTCGCACCTCTACCGCGTGTTCCCGAAGCTCGGCGTGACCTCCCGCGGCCAGCTGCGGACCCTCGACCTCGACGCTCCGTGACCGGCGTTCGGGTGTTCTTCAGGTATCGATCCGACCAGATGTATCCCCAACGCAACCTGGACGGCGTAGTCTCGGTGGGTACCGACCAGCACCTTTACCGGTGTGGGGCGGGCGCCAAACCGGAATCGCGTCATTCCCCCGCGGCGATTCCGGAACCGGATGAGGAGCACCTTTGATCACGGAACGACGAATCGGACCTGTGCGTGAGCGCGACCGGTTGGCCGAGGCACGCGCCGACGAGAAGATCCAGACGGTGATCCAGAACGGCAAGGCCGCCCGAACGGTGGCCGATCACGCTGACAACGCCGACGACTGCCAGCGACTGCTGGAAATGCTCGGCTTGGAAGCCATGGAAGGCAAGCGTTCTTAGTGCTGTGACCAGTCCCTGCCGGGCGTTTCCGGGCCCAGCGGGTCGATCGCCGCACCGCCCCCACACCTCCCGTACCACCAGTACGGGGCGTGGGGGCGGCACAGCGATGGACCCTGCCGGACGCCGGAACCACCCGCCAGGGGTCAGCGGCCGCAGCACCGGCAGGTAGAGGAGCTGGCGGGCCCGCTCCTCGGGACCGGGCCCACTAGATCCAGCCTTCCTCCCACGCCAGGCGTGCCGCTTCGTGCCTGGTGCTCACGTTCAGCTTCGTCATGGCCGAGGACAGGTAGTTCCGCACCGTCCCGGCGGCCAGGTTCGACTCCCGCGCGATGCCCGCGACCGGACCGCCGCGCAGCGCGTGGCGCAACACCTCCAGTTCGCGCGCGGTGAGCGGGCAGGCACCCTCCGTCAACGCCGCCGCCGCGATGTCGGAGTCCACGTACCGGCTCCCGCCCCGCACGTCCCGCAGGATCGACGCCAGCCGGGACGCGGGCGTGGTCTTCGGGACGAACCCGCGCACCCCCGCGGCCAGCGCGCGCTTCAGCACGCCCGGCCGCGCGTGCCGGGTGACGAGGACGACCACCAGGTCCGGGACGTCCCGCACGGCCTCCGCCGCGAGCACGCCGTCACGGCCCGGCATCTCCAGGTCGAACACCGCGATGTCCGGCCGGTGCGCGCGCACCGCCTCCACCGCCGCGTTGCCGTCGCTGACCTGCGCGACGACCGTGATGTCGTCCTCCAGTTCGAGCAGCGCGGCCAGCGCGCCGCGGATCAGGTCCTCGTCGTCGGCCAGCACGACCCGGATCACGCGGTCACCTCGGCGCGCCCGGAGAGCTCGAACCCGTCCGGCTTCGTCGGGCCCGCGTCGACCCGCCCGCCCGCCGCCGCGAACCGCTCGCGCAGACCGGCCAGTCCCGACCCCTCCCGCTCCTCCGGGACCTCCGCCACGCCGTCGTTCTGGAGCCGCACGCGCACCTCCCGCCCCCGCACCGAGATCACCACCGTGCACCGCTCGGCCTTGCTGTGCCGCAGCACGTTCGTCGTCCCCTCGCGGACGAGCGCGCCGAACAGCTGCTGGAACTGCTCCGGCACCTGGTCCGCGTCACCGACCACCGTGGTCGTGATGCCCACCGCCTCCAGGATGCCGACCGCGTTCGTGATCTCCGTGACCAGGGTCGCCCGCCGGTAGCCCTGCACGACCTCGCGGGTCTCCGCCAGCGCCGTCCGCGCGAGTTCCGCGATCTCGGCCGCGAGCTTGCGGGCGGTGTCGTCGTCCCGGCCGATCAGCCGCTCGGTCAGCTCACCCTTGAGCGCGATGGCCTGGAGGTTGTGGCCCTGGATGTCGTGCAGGTCGGCCGCGAACCGCAACCGCTCCTCCGCCACGGCCAGCGCCCGCGCGGTGCCGCGGGCCCGGTCCAACTCCTGGACCAGCCGCCAGAACCACAGGGACGTCAGGTCGATGAACACCAGCATGCTCACCAGCAGGACCGTGCCGACGACGTCCGAGGCCTGGAAGTCGTCGCTGGACCACGCCCCCACCGCGAGGCTCACGGCGGTGCCCGCGACCACGATCGGGATCCGGGCGGACCTGGGCGAGACGAGCACCACGTGCGCGATCACCGCGCCCGGCAGCAGCAGCCAGAACCCGCTGGTCGGCGAGGCCGCCCCCACCGCCCACGCCGCCTCCGCCAGCACGAACGTCGCCAGGTGCCCCAGCCACGGGTGGGCGTCCGACTCCTCGCGCATGGCCAGCCGCAGGTACCGGACGTGCTGGACGACGACCACGACCGCCGCGAGGGCCAGCCCGATCGTCACCGGGACGGAGCGCGTGCTCGACACGAGGTCCACCAGCGTCCCCAGGGCGATCACGACGGGTCCCGTGCCCACCGAGAACCAGGTGTACTGACGCAGGCGGTTCACCGGGTTGCTCACGGACCGAACCTACGGACCCCGCCCGTCCGCGTCTGCTGACATTTGTCACCAGAACCGGTGTTCTCCGGCACTACGCCCGCGCGGGACGCCCGACCACCATTGTGGACATGACGAATCCGGTGATCCAGGTCGAGGGGCTGCGCTGCTCCTACGGCGACTTCGAAGCCGTGCGCGGGGTCGACTTCGACGTCGCCCAGGGGGAGCTGTTCGGGCTGCTGGGCACGAACGGCGCGGGCAAGACGACCACGATGGAAGCCGTGGAGGGGCTGCGGAAGGCGACCTCGGGCACCGTGCGGGTGCTCGGCTCCGACCCGCTGGCCGACCGGCGGGCGATCCGGCCCCGGATCGGGATCATGTTGCAGGACAGCGGTTTTCCCGGTGACCTGACGGTCGCGGAGATGGTCGGGTTCTGGCGGTCCACCAGCAGCCGCACGTCGGACGCCGCCTCGGCCATCGAGGCGCTGGACCTCGGGCACCGCCGGGACGTGCGGATCAAGCAGCTCTCCGGCGGCGAACGGCGCAGGCTCGACCTGCTGCTCGCCACGCTCGGCAAGCCGGAGGTGCTGTTCCTCGACGAGCCCACGACCGGGCTCGACCCCGAGTCGCGGCTGCACGTCTGGGAGGTCGTGCGCGGACTGCTGGCCGAGGGCACGACGGTCGTGCTGACCACGCACTACCTGGAGGAGGCCGAGTCGCTGGCCGAGCGGATCGCGATCATGCACGCGGGCCGGATCGCCGTGGCGGGCCGGGTGTCGGACGTGCTGGCGCGGCAGCCCGCGCGCATCGGCTTCGACGTGCCCGCCGGGTTCGACGTGGGCGTGCTGCCGATGCTGTACGGCGACGTCGTGCACGAGCCGTCCGGCCGGGTCGAGGTGCGCACCGGTGAACTCCAGCGCGACCTCGGGGAACTGCTCGACTGGGCGCGCGGCGACGGCCGCGTCCTGACCGGCCTGCGGGCCAACCACGCCTCGCTCGAAGACGTGTTCCACGCCGTCCGGACCGACGAGAAGGTGACGTCCCGATGATCCTCGCACTGAGCCGCACCGAGCTGACCCTGTTGCTGCGCAACAAGACCGCCGCCTCGCTCGCGCTGGCGATGCCACTGCTCCTCGGCGCGCTGCTGCTGGTGAACGACACGTCCGACTGGACGCTCACCATCACCCTGCAACTGGTGATGATGCTCGGCTTCACGGTCTACACGACCGTCACGACCTCGCTCGTCGCCCGCCGCCAGGACCTCTACCTCAAGCGCCTGCGCACCGGTGAGGCCTCCGACCGGGTGGTGGTCCTCGGGCTGCTCGTGCCCGCCACGGCGCTCGGCCTGGCCCAGGCCGTGGTGCTGCTGGGGATCAGCAGGGCCGCGGGCGCGCCGCTGCCGGACCGCCCGCTGCTGCTCGTGCTCGCGGTCGTCGGAGGCGCGGCGATGTGCTGCGCGGCGGGCGTCGTCACCAGCGGCATCACCTCGACCCCGGAACTCGCGCAGATCACCACCGCCCCGTTCTTCTTCGCCCTGTTCGGCGGCGCGCTGTGGACGTGGGCGTCCGACACCGTCGACCACCGGATGCTGCTGGTGCCCGGCGGGCAGATCGCCGAGCTGGTCAAGGCCGCCCTGGGCGGGGCGACGGACAACGTGGTGCCCGCCACGGCCTCCCTGGCCGCGTGGACCGCGATCGGGGCGGCCCTGGCCGTCCGCCACTTCCGCTGGGAACCCAGGACCTAGCGCGGTGACCGCTGACCTCCACCGGGGTTCGCGCCGCGAAACCCGGTGGAGGTCAGCGCACTAGGCGCCGAACTCCTGGTCGATCAGCGCGAACATCTCGTCGTCGTCGGCCGCGTCGATCTGGTCGACGATGCTGGTCCCGCCGCTGACCGGTGCGCAGCGGGCCAGCAGGGACTGCAACCTGCCGACCACGGCGGCACGGGTGTCGCCGTCGAGGTCGGTCCTGGCGACCGCGTTCTCCAACTGCTCCAACTCGTCCAGCACGGGGGCCTTGACCTGCTCGTCGAGTTCCAGCGCCGTGCGCAGGAACTCGACGAGCGCGGTCGACGTCGGGTAGTCGAAGATGAGCGTCGCGGGCAGGGCGAGACCCGTCGACGCTCCCAGGGTGTCGCGCAGTTCGACGGCGCTGAGGGAGTCGAAGCCGAGGTCGCCGAACGCGCGGTCCGGTTGCACGGCCTCGATCCCGCTGTGGCCCAGGACGGCGGCGACGCGCGAGCGGACCAGGTCCATCAGGTGGCGGTCCTGCTCCATCGACGTCAGGGCCTCCAGCTCGCCCAGCAGGGTCGAGCGGTCCGGGGTGGCCGACTGGGGAGCCTGCTGGACCTCGGGCAGGTCGGCGATCAGCGGGCTGGGTCGGGCTGCGGTGAACACGTCCGCGAACCTCGGCCAGTCGACGTCGGCGACCGTGACGGTGGTGTCGCGCTGGGAGAGGGCCTCCTTCAGCGCCGCCAGCGCCTGTGCGGACGGCAGGGCCGCGACACCGCGCAGGCGCAGGGCCTCGGTGGCGTCGGCGTCGGCCATGCCGCCACCGGACCACGGGCCCCACGCGACGGACAGGGCCGCCGCACCGCGCGCCGACCGGGACTCGGCCAGGCCGTCGAGCGCGGCGTTGGCCGCGGAGTAGGCGGACTGGGCGCCGCTGCCCCACGTGGCCGAGATCGACGAGAACAGGACGAACGCGTCCACGTCTCCCACCAGTTCGTCGAGGTGCCGGGCGCCGACGAGCTTGGCGGCCAGCACGGCGTCGAACTCGGCGGTGTCGTGCTCGTGGATCGGGCGGACCAGTTCGGTGCCCGCCGCGTGGAACACGGCCGTCGGCGGGTGCTCGGCGACCAGCGCGGCCACGGCGGCGCGGTTGGTCGTGTCGCACGCGGCGATCGTGACGCGCGCGCCGAGCGCTTCCAGGTCGGCGGTCAGCTCGGCCGCACCGGGTGCCTCCGCGCCTCGACGGGAGGCCAGGACCAGGTGGTCGACGCCTTCGGCGGCGAGCCAGCGGGCGACGTGCCCGCCGAGCGCGCCGGTGCCGCCGGTGATCAGCGCGGTGCCGCTCGGGCTCCACGGCTGGGCGCCCGAGCGGGCCGGGGCGTGGACGAGGCGTCGGGCGAAGACCCCGTTGGCGCGGACGGCCACCTGGTCCTCGCGGCCCGTCAGCACGGTGAGGAGCCGGAAGAGGCCTTCACCGTCCATCGTGGACGGCAGGTCGACCAGTCCGCCCCAGCGCTCGGGGTGCTCCAGCGCGACGACCCGGCCCAGGCCCCACACGGCGGCCTTGACGGGGTCGACGTGGTCGTTGCCGGTCGACACGGCACCGCGGGTCAGGCACCACAGCGGGGCCCGCACGTCCGCGTCGCCGAGCGCCTGCACGAGGACGAGGGTCGCCTCGGGGTCGCGGGCGAGCGACAGGACGCCGTCGGCGGGACCGGCGTCGGCGAGGGCCTTCGCCAGCGCCCCCCGGTCGCTGAACGCGTCGACGGGGACGACGTCGAGGCCGAGTGCGGTCATGCCCGCGAGCAGCGCGGCCTCGTGCATGTCCGCGACGACCAGCCAGCGGCCGGTGACCGCGGTGGTGCCGGGGTCGACGGGCTGCCAGCGGACGCGGTAGCGCCAGCCGTCCACCGTGGAGCGCTCGCGGCTGCCGCGCCGCCACGTGGACAGCGCGGGCAGCGCCTCGCGCAGCGGGAGGTCGCCGGACAGGTCGAGACCCGCGAGCGAGGCCAGGTCCTCCTGCTCGACGGCGGCCCAGAACTCGGCGTCGGCCAGTGAGCCCGCGCTCGACCTCGGGGCGGCGTCGAGCCAGAAGCGCTCGTGCTGGAACGCGTACGTCGGCAGGGCGACGCGCCGGGCCCCGGTGTCCGCGAACATCCCGGCCCAGTCGACGTCCACGCCGCGGGCGTGCACCCTGCCCAGCGCCGTGAGCAGCGCGCGGGGTTCGGGCCGGTCCGCGCGCAGCCCGGCGACGAGCACGGCCTTCCGCACGCTGTCCGCGCCCATCGCGGTGAGCACGCCGTCCGGGCCCAGTTCCAGGAACGTGCCGACGCCCTCGGCCTCCAGGGTGGTGACCGCGTCGGCGAAGCGCACGGCCTCGCGGACGTGGCGCACCCAGTACTCCGGCGAGGTGACCTCCTCGGCGGTGACCAGCTTCCCGGTCAGCGTCGAGACGATCGGGATCGTCGGGGCCGAGTAGTCGAGGCCCTTCGCGACCACCAGGAACTCGTCGAGTACGTCGTCCATGCGCGGCGAGTGGAACGCGTGGGAGACGCTGAGCCGCTTGGACTTGCGGTCCTCGAACCGGGCCACGACGGCGAGCACGGCGTCCTCGTCGCCTGCGACCACGACGGACGTGGGGCCGTTGACGGCGGCGATGGACACGCGGTCCGTCAGGTGGGGCAGGACCTCGTCCTCGGTGGCCCGCACGGCGACCATCGCGCCACCGGCGGGCAGCGCCTGCATGAGCGCGCCGCGGGCGGCGACCAGCGTGGCGGCGTCGTCCAGGGACAGCACCCCGGCGACGTGGGCGGCGGCGAGTTCGCCGATGGAGTGGCCCGCGAGGAAGTCCGGGGTGACGCCCCAGGATTCGACCAGGCGGTAGAGGGCTACCTCGATCGCGAAGAGGGCAGGTTGGGTGAACTCGGTCCGGTCGAGCAGGTCGGTGTCGTTGAAGGCCTCGCGGAGGCGGGGGTCGAAGCGGTCGCACACGGCGTCGAAGGCGTCCGCGAACACCGGGAACGCGGCGTGGAGTTCCTGTCCCATCGCGACCCGCTGGCTGCCCTGGCCGGTGAACAGCACCGCCAGCCCGCCGCCCGCCGTGGCGTCGGTGGCCTCGACGGTGGCGAGTTCGCGGACCAGGTCCTCGTGGCTCTCGGCGACGACGACCGCGCGGTGCTCGAACAGCGCCCTCGTGGTGGCCAGCGAGAAACCGAGGTCGGTCAGGTCGGTGGACGGCAGCGCCGCCACGCGGTCGGCCTGCGCCCGCAGGGATTCCGGCGACCGGGCCGACAGCACGAACGGGACCAGCGGCAGCGGCTTGCGCTTCGAAGCCCCACCGACGGGCGGGGGAGGACCAGAGCGTCCGACGCCGCTGTTCGCGGCCTCGGGCGCCTGCTCCAGGATCAGGTGGGCGTTGGTGCCGCCGATGCCGAACGCCGACACGCCCGCGCGCCGCGGCCGGTCGTGCTCGGGCCACGCCCGCGCGTCGGTGAGCAGCTCGACCGCGCCGGACGCCCAGTCCACGTGCGGGGAGGGCTCGTCCACGTGCAGCGTCTTGGGCGCGAGGCCGTGCCGGATCGCCTGGACCATCTTGATCACGCCCGCGACGCCCGCGGCGGACTGGGCGTGGCCGATGTTGGACTTGAGCGAGCCCAGCAGGACGGGGTGCTCGCGGTCCTGGCCGTAGGTGGCGAGGACGGCCTGCGCCTCGATCGGGTCGCCCAGCTTCGTGCCGGTGCCGTGCGCCTCGACCACGTCGACGTCGGCGGTGGTGAGGCCGGAGTTGGCGAGGGCCTGGCGGATGACGCGCTGCTGCGAGGGGCCGTTGGGGGCGGTCAGCGTGCTGGACGCGCCGTCCTGGTTGACCGCCGAGCCCCGCACCACGGCGAGGACGTCGTGGCCGTTGCGGCGGGCGTCGGACAGGCGTTCGACCAGGAGCATCCCGACGCCCTCGGCCCAGCCCGTGCCGTCGGCGCCCGCGGCGAACGCCTTGCAGCGGCCGTCGGTGGACAGACCGCTCTGCTTCGCGAACTCCTCGAACAGGGCCGGGGTGGACAGGACCATGACACCGCCCGCGAGGGCGAGGTCGCACTCGCCGCGCCGCAGGGACTGCGCGGCCAGGTGCAGCGCCACCAGCGACGACGAGCACGCCGTGTCGACGGTCATCGCCGGGCCTTCGAGGCCGAACGTGTAGGCGATGCGACCGGACATCACGCTGGGCGTGCTGCCGGTGAGCAGCAGGCCCGCCAGCTCCTCGGGGATCGCGACGCCGCCGCTGCCGTAGTCCGTGGCGCTGCCGCCGATGAACACACCGGCCTGGGTGCCGCGCATCGTCGCCGGGTCGAGCCCGGCGCGTTCGAAGGTCTCCCACGTGGTCTCCAGCAGCAGCCGCTGCTGCGGGTCCATCGCGAGGGCCTCACGCGGGGAGATGCCGAAGAACGCCGGGTCGAAGTCCGTGGCGTGGTCGACGAAACCACCGCCCGCGACGTCGAAGTCGAAGTCCTCCACGGCCCAGCCGCGGTCCACCGGCAGCGGCGCGATGGCGTCGCGGCCCGTGGAGACGAGGTCCCACAGGTCTTCCGGCGACCGCACGCCGCCGGGCAGGCGGCAGGCCATCGACACGATCGCGATGGGCTCGTCGGAGCCGACGGCGGCGGCCACGACCTGCGCCGGACCGCTGTCCGCCGCGTCGACCAGCTCGGTGCGCAGGTGCCCGGCGAGCGCCTGCGGGGTCGGGTAGTCGAAGACGACCGTGGCGGGCAGGCGGAGACCGGTGGCGCTGCTCAGGGTGTTGCGCAGCTCCACGGCGGACAGCGAGTCGAGGCCCATGTCGACCAGGCCGCGGCCCGGCTGGACCTGCTGCGCGGAGGAGAAGCCGAGCACCACGGCGACCTGGCCGCGAACCATGTCCAGCAGCAGTTCGTCCTGCTCGGTCGGGCTCAGCGAACCCAGCTTCTGGCTCCACTGCGAGGATTCCGCGCCACTGCCTGCGGCGGCCCTGCGCACCGGCACGCGGACCAGGCCGCGCAGCACCGGGTGCAGGTCGTTCTTGGCCGACCGCAGCGAGCCGAGGTCGAGCTTGATCGGGACGGTGACCGGTTCGTCCAGCACCAGCGCCGAGTCGAACAGCGCCATGCCCTCCGCCATCGCGAGGGCGGGCATCCCGGCACGGGCCATGCGGGCGAGGTCGACCTTCGACAGGCCCGCGCCCATGCCCGCGCTCTGGTCCCAGAGCCCCCACGTGAGCGCGATGCCCGGCAGGCCCTGCGCGCGGCGGTGCGCGGCGAGACCGTTGAGGTAGGTGTTGGCGGCGGCGTAGTTGGCCTGTCCCGGCGAGCCGAGCAGGCCCGCGGAGGAGGAGAACAGGACGAACATCGCCAGGTCGCGGTCGCGGGTGAGCTCGTGCAGGTGCCGCGCGGCGTCGACCTTCGGCGCGAACACGGCGTCGATCCGCTCGGGCGTCAGGGATTCGAGGATGCCGTCGGCCAGGACGCCGGCGGTGTGCACGACACCGGACAGGTCCGGGATGTCGGCCAGCAGCGCCTCCAGGGCGGCGCGGTCGGACACGTCGCAGGCCACGACGTCGACCCGCGCGTCCAGTTCGGCCACGAGTTCGGCGGCACCGGGCGCGTCCGGGCCTCGGCGGGAGGTCAGCACGAGGTGCTGAACTCCTTGGCCGACGAGGTGGCGGGCCAGTTCCGCGCCGAGACCACCGGTGCCGCCGGTGATGAGGACGGTGCCGTCGACCTTCGCCGGGATGGTGAGGACGACCTTGCCGATGTGCTTGGCCTGCCCCAGGTAGCGGAACGCCTCGGGCGCGCGGTGCAGGTCCCAGGAGGTGACCGGCAGCGGGCGCAGGTGGCCCGCGGAGAACCAGTCGTAGAGCTGGTGGAGCATCTCCTTGATGCGGTCCGGGCCTGCCTCGATCAGGTCGAACGCGCGGTAGCGGACGCCGGGGTACTGCCCCGCGACCTCGTCGACCTCGCGGACGTCGGTCTTGCCCATCTCCACGAAGCGACCGCCGCCACCGAGTCCGACCAGGCGCAGCGAGGCGTCCACGAACTCGCCCGAGAGCGCGTCCAGGACGACGTCGACGCCCCGACCGCCGGTGGCGGTGGTGAACTGCCGCTCGAACTCCGTGGTGCGCGAGGACGCGATGTGGTCGTCGGGGATCCCGGCGGCGCGCAGCACGTGCCACTTGCCGGTGGACGCGGTGCCGTAGACCTCCGCGCCGAGCCGGCGGGCCACCTGCGTGGCGGCCATGCCGACACCACCCGCGGCGGCGTGGATCAGCACGGACTCGCCCTCACCGAGCCCGGCCAGGTCACCGAGGCCGTAGAGGGCGGTCAGGAACACCAGCGGCACCCCGGCCGCCTCGGTGAACGACCAGCCCGCAGGCATCGGGCACACCATCCGGTGGTCGGCGACGGCGACCGGCCCGAAGGCGGCGTCCATCATGCCCATCACCCGGTCGCCCGGCGCGAGACCGTCCACACCGGACCCGACGGCCAGCACGACGCCGGAGGCCTCCAGACCCATCAGGCCCGCGTCACCGGGGTACATGCCGAGCGCGTTCATCACGTCGCGGAAGTTCACGCCCGCCGCGCGCACGCCGATCCGCACCTCGTGCGGCTCCAGCTCGCGGGTGACCTCGGGCCACGGGATCGTGACGAGGTTGTCGACCGTGCCCTGCTCGGTGAAGTCCATCCGCCACGGGCCGTCGCCCTCGAACGCGGGCACGGTCCCGGCGAACGCCCGCACCAGGCGCGGCGCGAACGCCTTGCCGCCGCGGATCGCGACCTCACCCTCGCCGCTCGCGACCACGGCCGCCGCGTCGAGCTGCTCGGGGGCGTCGGTGTCGACGAGGAAGATCCGGTCGAGGTGCTCGGACTGGGCGGCCCGCACGAGGCCGGACACCGCGGCGTGCGCCAGGTTCGGCACGTCCTCGCCCGGCAGCACCGCGACGGCGCCGCTGGTGACGACCACGAGCACGTCGTCGCCCGCCAAGCGCTCCTGGAGGTCGGCCAACACCAGGGCGGTGACCTCGCGGGGATCGCCGTCGGGGGCGTGCAGCACCACGGGCCGGGCGGCGTTCTCCCGGCCCTCCAGCGCCAGGGCGGTCCAGTCGACGCGGAACAGCGAGTCGGACTTGGCGCCGCCGGACTTCATGCCGCCGATCTGGCGCAGCACCAGCGAGTCGATGCGCGCCACGGGGGCACCGCCGCCGTCGGCGACGCTGATCGACACGCCCTGCCCGGCGGGGGAGATCCTGGCGCGCAACGTCGTCGCGCCCGCCGCGTAGAGGCTGACCCCGTTCCAGGAGAACGGGAGCGAGCCGGTCTCCTGCTTCTCCGCGCCGAGCCCGAGGGTGTGCAGCACCGAGTCCAGCAGGGCCGGGTGCACGCCGAACTGGCCTGCGGGGCGGTGCTCGGCGTCGGGGAGGCCGACCTCGGCGTAGAGGTCGTCGCCGTCGCGCCAGGCCGCCCGCAGGCCGCGGAACACCGGACCGTAGGACAGGCCCGACTCGGCGAGGTCGTCGTAGACCGAACCCAGCTCGATCGACTCGGCGCCGGGCGGCGGCCACGCGGCCAGGTCGAACCCGGCGGGCACCTGCTCGTCGGTCAGCACGCCGATCGCGTGCGTGGTCCACTCGTCGGCGTCCTGCCGGGAGTACACGGTGATCGCGCGCCGCGCGGAGGCGTCCGGCTCCGCGACCGAGACGCACAGGGTCACCGCGCCCTGCTGGGGCAGGACGAGCGGTGCTTGCAGCAGCAGCTCTTCGAGGTGGCCGCAGCCGAGTTCGTCGCCGGCGCGGATCGCCAGCTCCACCAGCGCGGTGCCGGGCACGACGGCGTTGCCGGAGACGACGTGGTCGCCGAGCCACGCGTGACCCGCCAGCGACAGGCGGGCGGTGAACAGCGTGCCGCCGCCGGGCGCGGACAGGACCGCGGCGAGCAGCGGGTGGTCGGCCGAGCCGAGACCGGCCGAGGTCACGTCCTGCGCGGCCTGGCCGCTCTCGACCCAGTAGCGCTCGCGCTGGAAGGCGTAGGTGGGCAGCGGGACGCGCCGCGCGCCCGAGCCCGCGTAGAAGGCGGCCCAGTCGACCGGGGCGCCGCTCGCGTGCACGGCGCCGAGCGCGGTGACGATCGACCGCACCTCGTCGCGGTCCTTGCGCAGCGACGGGACGAGCCGCGCCCTGGTCGCGCTCTCGGCGCCCATGGCCGTGAGCACGCCGTCGGGGCCGAGTTCCAGGACGGTGGTGACGCCCTCGGCTTCGAGGGTCCGCACGGCGTCGGCGAAGCGCACGGCCTCGCGGACGTGGCGCACCCAGTACTCCGGCGAGGTGATCTCCTCGTCGGAGACGAGTTCACCGGTCAGGGTGGACACGATGGACGTCGTGGGGGCGGTGAACGTCAGCCCCTCCGCGACCGCGCGGAACTCGGCCAGCATCCCGTCCATGCGGGGGGAGTGGAACGCGTGCGACACGGTGAGCCGCTTGGACTTCCGGTCGGTGAACTGGGCGACGACCTGTTCGACCGCGTCCTCGTCGCCCGCGACGACGACGGACCGCGGCCCGTTGACGGCGGCCACGGACACGCGGTCGGTCAGGTGCTTCCGCACCTCGTCCTCGGTGGCCTGCACGGCGACCATCGCGCCACCGGCGGGCAGCGCCTGCATCAACTTGCCGCGTGCGGCGACGAGTGTCGTGGCGTCGTCCAGGGACAGGACTCCGGCGACGTGGGCGGCGGCGAGTTCACCGATGGAGTGGCCCGCGAGGAAGTCGGGTGCGACGCCCCAGGACTCGACGAGCCGGTAGAGGGCGACCTCGACGGCGAACAGGGCGGGCTGGGTGAACTCGGTCCGGTTGAGCAGGTCCGCGTCGTCCAGCGCTTCGCGGAGGCGCGGGTCGAACCGGTCGCACACGGCGTCGAACGCGGCGGCGTACACCGGGAACGTGGCGTGGAGCTGGTGCCCCATCGCGATCCGCTGGCTGCCCTGGCCGGTGAAGACCACGGCCGTGCGGCCCTCCACGGCCTCGCCCGCCACCGGGGAGCCGTCGGCGAGGGCCTGGAGGCCCGCGAGGAGTTCGTCGCGGCCCTCGGCCACGACGACCGCGCGGTGGTCCAGGTGCGCCCGCGTGGTCGCGGCGGAGAAGCCGAGGTCGGTGAGGTCGCCGTCCCAGGACAGGAGGTTGCGGGCCTGGGCGCGCAGGGCTTCCTCGGTCTTGCCGGACAGAGCCACCGGAACCAGCGGCAGCGCACGACGTTCGACCGCCTCCACCGTCGCCTCTGGCGCCTGTTCGAGGATCGCGTGCGCGTTCGTCCCGCTGTAACCGAAGGAGGACACACCGGCCCGCCGGAGGTGCCCGGTCTCGGGCCACGGACGGGTTTCGGTGACCAGCTCGGCCGCGCCGGAGCTCCAGTCGATCTGCGGTGACGGCGCGTCCACGTGCAGCGTCTTCGGCACGACTCCGTGCTGGAGCGCGAGAACGGTCTTGATGACCGCGGCGACACCGGCCGCCGCCTGGGTGTGGCCGATGTTGGACTTCACCGACCCGAGCAGCAGCGGCGTGTCGCGCTCCGGTCCGTACGCCTCGATCAGCGCCTGCGCCTCGATCGGGTCGCCCAGCTTCGTGCCGGTGCCGTGCGCCTCGATGACGTCGACGTCCATCGCGGACAGCCGCGCGTCGGCGAGCGCCTGGCGGATCACGCGCTGCTGCGACGGGCCGTTCGGCGCGGTGAGGCCGTTGGACGCGCCGTCCTGGTTCACCGCGATGCCGCGCACGACCGCGAGCACGTCGTGGCCGTTGCGCAGCGCGTCGGACAGCCGTTCCACCAGCACCAGGCCGACGCCGTCGCCCCAGCTGGTGCCGTCGGCACCCGCCGCGAACGACTTGCAGCGCGCGTCCCACGACAGGCCGCGGGCGCGGCTGAAGTCGATGAAGGCACCGGGGGAGGTCATGATCGTCGCGCCGCCCGCGAGCGCGAGGTCGCACTCGCCGCCGCGCAGCGCCTGCACGGCGAGGTGCAGCGTCACCAGCGAGCCGGAGCACGCGGTGTCGACCGTGACGGCAGGGCCTTCGAGGCCGAACGTGTAGGACAGGCGGCCGGAGATCATGCTCGCCGCGGTGCCCGTGCCGACGTGGCCCTCAAGGCCCTCGGGCAGTTCGCCCTGGAGGTTGGTGAAGTAGTCCTGGCCGTTGGTGGAGGTGAACACACCGGTCCGGCTGCCGCGCAACGAGTGCGGGTCGATGCCCGCGCGCTCGAACGTGTGCCACGCGGTCTCCAGCAGCAGTCTCTGCTGCGGGTCCATCGTGATCGCCTCGCGCGGCGAGATGCCGAAGAAGCTCGGGTCGAACTCCGCGACCCCGTCGACGAAGGCGCCCTCCATCACGTAGGAGGTGCCCTGGTGGTCGGGATCGGGGTGGTACAGCGCTTCCAGGTCCCAGCCGCGGTCGGTGGGGAACGGCGCGACCGCGTCCCGGCCGTTCACGACGAAGTCCCACAGCTCCTCGGGGGAGGTGATCCCGCCCGCGAACCGGCACCCCATCGCCACGATCGCGACGGGCTCCTGGCCCGCGTTCTCGACCTCCTGCAACCGGTGGCGCGTGCTGTGCAGATCGGCGGTCACCCGCCTGAGGTAGTCGCGGAGCTTCTCCTCGTTGGACATTCAGCGCCACCCTTTTCACGAAGCCCGCACGACAATTCCCGGCACAGATCGCTTGTCGAAAGCTAGTGACGGGCTGGTGCGGACGACACCCCAGACGGCCCCCAATGCGACCCCTATAGTCGCGTCGGCGCACGTCGGAGAGGGTGGGCCCGGCACCCCGCCCGGCGAGCGGACGGGGTGCCGGGGTGGATCAGCCGTGCACGGTGATGGCGCCCGCGGGGCACAGCGCCGCCGCTTCCCGCGCCGCCGCGTGGTGGGACTCCGCCGGTTCGACGTCGAGCACGATGACCGTGCCGTCGTCCTCGCTCTGGTCGAAGACGTCCGGGTCGGTCAGCACGCACATGCCGGAACCGCAGCACTTCGCCGCATCTGCCTCGATCTTCATGACCACTCCACCGGAAGCGCGTGAACCCCGTAGATCGCCATGTCGGTGCGCAGCGGCACCTCCTCAACCGGTACCGCGAGCCGGAGGTTCGGGAACTCGCGGAACAGCGTGGCGAACCCTATCCGCATCTCGATGCGCGCGAGCTGCTGGCCGAGGCACTGGTGCACGCCGTGGCCGAAGCTCATGTGGCCGCTGGCCGACCGCGTGACGTCCAGCTCCTCGGGGCGGTCGAACCGCTCGGGGTCGCGGTTGGCCGCCGCGAGCGACAGCGACACCGTCTCGCCCTCCTTGATCAGCACGCCGCCCACCTCGACGTCCTCCAGCGCCGTGCGGATGGTGCCGAACTGGAGGATCGACAGGTACCGCAGCAGTTCCTCGACGGTGTTGTCGATCAGGGACGGGTCCGCCTTCAGCGCGGCGAGCTGGTCCGGGTTGCTCAGCAGCGTCAGCGTGCCGAGGCCCAGCATGTTCGCCGTCGTCTCGTGCCCGGCGACCAGCAGCAGCACCCCCATGCCCGCGATCTCCTCGTCGCCGAGGTCCTCGCCGCTCGCGATCAGGCCGCTGATGATGTCGTCACCGGGCGTGGTCCGCTTGCGCCGCACGAGGTCGCGGATGAAGTCCTTGATCCGCTCGAAGGCCGCGAGGGCGTCCTCCGCGCTGGTGTCCAGCCGCAGCGCCTTCGCGGTGTCCTCCTGGAAGACGTGCCGCTCGTCGTAGGGGACGCCGAGCAGCTCGCAGATCACCAGCGAGGGGATCGGGAGCGCGAACGCCTCCACCAGGTCGGCCGACGTGCCCCCGTCGCGCATCGCCTTCACGTGGTCGAGGACGATCTCCCCGATGTGGGCCGACAGCAGGTTCATCCGCCGCACGGTGAACTGCCCGGTCAACAGCTTCCGGTAGCGCGTGTGGTCCGGCGCGTCCATCCCGATGAACATCCCCGGTTTGGCGGGCGGCCGTGGTGCCATCGGCTGACCGGCGACCATCCGCGGTGAGTGGTGCAGCTCGGAGCGGCTGCTGAACCGCCGGTCCGCGTGCACCTCGCGAGCGAGGTCGTAGCCGGTCACCAACCACCCCAGGTGCCCGT
>NZ_DBNGPQ010000119.1:0-6674 GCF_057122925.1 Umezawaea sp.
ACGTTCTCGATCGGCGTACCTGGACCACTCGCGAGGAACTCCGGATCGCGATCGTGACCTGGATCGAGCGCACCTACCACCGTCGCAGGCGCCAGGCCGCTCTCGGCAGGTTGACCCCCATCGAATACGAAGTAATCATGGCCACGCCAGCCAGTCAGGCTGCGTGACTATCACTGTCACCTACTCGTGCAGCAGACCCGTTGGTCACCCGAGGCCGGTCGGTTACTTGGGTCCGGTTGGTCACCCGAGCCCGGTCGGATACTTGAGCCCGGTCGGTCATCTGAGCCCGGTCGGGTGGCTGGGCTCTGGGGGTGACCTGGCTCCAGCAGTTGTCTGGTTGCGTGCGTCTTCCGGAGTCTGGGTGCCTTCGGACCCTGGTGGGTCTCGCTGTTGGTGATCCTCCTGGCATCGCCGCCGGCTCTCGTGGGCCGCTCGTCTCCCTGGTGGGGCAGCCGGGACGAGCCACCTGCCGTCGGCGCCGCTGCCACAGTCCCGATCTACCAGCCCCGCGCCGCGCGGTCAGGCCTGCGTGGGTCGTCCTGCCTCCACTCCCCTGCCCGGCAGCAGGGCGCGTACCGCGTCGATCGTGTCCGCTTCCGCCGCGTCCTTGTCCGGTCTGTACCTGAGCACCCGTGCGAAGCGGAGAGCCAGGCCGCCTGGGTAGCGAGGGCTTACCTGGGCGCCGTCCAGTTCTATCTCGATCACCAACTGCGGGTTGACGACGACGCCCCACGGGTGGTTTTCGACGGCTATGTCGGCGAGGGCCTTGGTTTGCCAGGCCAGCAGTTCGTCGGTCATGCCCTTGAACGTCTTGCCGACCATGATCGGTGGGCCTCCGTCGGGGTCTCGGGCGCCCAGGTGGAGGTTCGAGAGTGTGCCGGAGCGGCGGCCGCTGCC
Organism: Umezawaea sp.; assembly: GCF_057122925.1. NCBI lineage: Bacteria > Bacillati > Actinomycetota > Actinomycetes > Pseudonocardiales > Pseudonocardiaceae > Umezawaea > Umezawaea sp. The sequence continues at coordinate 898 of NZ_DBNGPQ010000119.1, forward strand.
CCATTCGACTCCCAGCACCACCAGGTCGAGGGTGTGGACCGGTTTCACCTTCTGCCAGGCGCTGCCCCTGCGGCCTGCGGCGTAGACGGAGGCCAGGGACTTGACCATGACGCCCTCGTGGCCCGCCGCGAGGGCGGCGTCGACGACGGCGGCCGCCTCGTCGGGTGACGGTTCCTGGACGCCGGGGATCACGTGGGCCCCGGCGACCGTGCGCAGCGCGGCCAAGCGCTCGCGCAGCGGGACGTCGAGGAGGTCCTGGCCGTCCAGGTGCAGGCAGTCGAAGAAGAACGGGGACAGGAGGAGTTCTCGGACGTCCTGGGCGCCGAAGCGGCTCATGGTCTCCTGGAACGGCCGTGGCTTGCCCTCGTCGGTGAGGGCCAGGGTCTCGCCGTCCAGGACGACCGAGGTGCACGGCAGGCCGCGGACGAGGTCCACCAGTTCCGGCACGGTCGAGGTGATCTCGCGCAGGGTGCGGGTGAAGATCCGCACCTCCGAGCCCGACCGGTGCACCTGGATGCGGGCACCGTCCAGCTTGTGCTCGACCACGACACCGCCCAGCTCCGCCATGGCCTCGGGCAGCGAGGCGGCGGGTGAGGCGAGCATCGGGCGGACCGGTCTGCCGACCTCCAGCGCGACGGCGGCCAGTTCCGCCTCGCCGCCGCGCAGGGCGGCCACCGCCGTGTCGGGCAGTGAGCCGGACAGCATGAACGCCCTCCGCACCACGGCCGCGGGCACGTCGGCCGCGGACGCGATGGCGTCCAGCATCACGCCCTCCAGCGCCCCCTGCCTCAGCTCACCGGTCAGCAGGCGGCGCAGGAAGTTCTGCTCCGCCGCCGTGGCGCGGCCGAAGAGGGCGGCCAGGAGCTCCGCGCGACGGCCCGCGGAGCCCTTGCCGCTGACCGACCCGTAGACGCCCAGCGCCTCGTCGACCTCCACCACCGTCAGCGACTCGCTCGCCGCCGGTGGCACGGCCAGCTCGCCCACCGTTCTCCAGCCGACACCGATGCGGCCCTGGCTGGGCACGCCGATGAGGAACGACACCACCGCCGGGGTGTCGAGCCGTTTCAGCAGCGCCGCCAGCGCGGCGACCTTGGCCAGCCGGGACCGCGTCGCGGCCACGGCCTCGGATGTCTCGACCAGCTCGGAGAACAGCACGGGGTCCATGGTGCACCCGTGCACCGACAAAAACCGGTCAGCGGAGTTCGCGGACCGCCTCGCGCAACCGATCGGGCGACAACGACGCGTAGCCGAGCACCAGACCCGGCCACATCGGTGTCCGGGAGTAACGGGCCAGCGCCATCACGTTCACCCCGCGGTGGGCGGCGCGGTCCTGGACCGCCAGGTCGTCGGTGCCCGGCGGGAGGCGGACGACCACGTGCAGACCCGCCGCGACGCCCACGGGTTCCCACGACGGCAGCTCCTCGGCGAGCGCGTCGAGCAGCGCGTCGCGGCGCTTCCGGTACAGGGCGCGGGTTCGGCGGAGGTGGCGGTCGTAGCCGCCGGTGCGCAGCAGGTGCGCGAACGCGGCCTGGTGGACGACGTCACTGCCCATGTCCTCGTACCGCTTGCGCGCGATCACCTTCTCCCGCAACGGTTCCGGCACCACCATCCACCCGAGCCGCAGGCCGGGGGCGAGCACCTTGCTCGCGCTGCCCTGGTAGACGACGCGGTTCGGGTCCAGGGCTTGCAGCGCGCCGACGGCGGGCCGGTCGTAGCGGTGCTCGGCGTCGTAGTCGTCCTCGATGACCAGGCCGTCGACGTTCCGCGCCCACCGGATCAGCGCGTGCCTGCGCGCGGGGTGCAGCACGACGCCCAGCGGGAACTGGTGCGCGGCGGTCACGTGCACGGCGCGCGTACCGGTGGCGGCCAGCTGGTCCACGCGGATGCCGCGGTCGTCCACGGGCACGGCGACGACCTCCAGCCCGTGGGAGCGCAGCATCTCCAGCACGCCGGAGTGGCAGGGGTGCTCGACGGCGATGCTCGTGTGCCCGTCCGCGACCAGCGTGCGCGCGAAGAGCGCCAACCCCTGCGCGGAGCCGTTGGTGAACACCACGGCGTCCGGTTCGGACACCACGGCGCGCACGCGGCCCAGGTAGTCGGACAGCTCGGCGCGCAGCGCGGGGTGGCCCGCGGCGGGCGGGTAGCCCAGCTCCTCGTCGGACAGCCCGGCCAGCCCGGCGCGGTAGGCGGCGATCCACTCGGCGCGCGGGAACGCGCTCAGCGCGGGCACCCTGGGGTGCAGGTCGTAGCGCCAGCGCGGCGGCGCTTCCGGCTGCGGCGCGCTGGCGGACGGCCAGCCGCCCGCGGCGGTCACGGTGGTGCCGGAGCCGCGCTTCGCCGACAGGTAGCCCTCGCCGACGAGCTGCGCGTACGCGGCCGTGACGGTGCCCCTGGCGACGTCGAGCTGCTGGGCCAGGTCGCGGCTGGACGGCAGGCGGGTGCCGGTCGTGAGCCTGCCGTCGCGGATGGCGCGCCGGAGTTCGGTCTCGACGGCCCGACGCCGCCCGGTCAACGCGGGGAGCAGCAGTTCCCGATAAGTGGACCAGTTGCCGGCCATGGAAGTGGAGCTTAAACCTGTGCCACCTGGGAGGCACGCTGTCCGGCATGACCAGTCGACTCGCGGTCGCCTCAGGGGCGTCCGCCGCCATCATCGTCGGGGCTTCGGTGCCGGTCACCGGCATGCTCCAGGACTACCCGCTGCTCACCGGCCAGGCCATGCGCTACACGCTGAGCGGGCTCGTGCTGCTCGCGTGGACGTTCGCCCGCGGTCAGCGCCCGGTCCCGCCGAAGCTCGGCGACGTGCCCGCGCTGCTGGCCCTCGTGGTGTTCGGGATGCTGGGTTTCACCGCCGCGCTGCTGCACGCGCAGCGCTACGCCGAGCCCGGCTTCGTGGCCGCGATGCTCGGCGGGACGCCGGTGGTGCTGGCCCTGGCGAGCCGGAAGCGGTCCGCGGTGACGGTCGTGGGCGCGGGGATCGTGGCGCTCGGCGTGGTCGTGCTGTCCGGCGGCGGCGCGTGGCACGGGCCCGGCCTGCTGCTCGCCGCGCTCGCGCTGGCGGGGGAGGCCGCGTTCACGCTGTGCGCCGTCGGCGTGGTGCGCAGGCTGGGCGGGGTGTCCGTGGCGACGTGGTGCTGCCTGGTCGCCGGGGCCGTCGGCGCGGTGCTCGGCACGGTCGCCGGCGGCTGGCGGGTGCCGACGCCGCGGGAGGGGCTCGCCCTGGTCGCGCTGGCCGTCGTGCTGACGGCGGTCGCGTTCGGGCTCTGGTACTTCGCCGTCGGCAGGCTCGGCGCCGACCGGGCCGGAGTCCTCATCGGACTGACGCCGATCTCCGGCCTCGTCGTGTCGGTCGCGTTGGGAGCGCAGGAGTTCGACGTGCTCGGCCTGGTGGGCGCGGCGGTCGTCGCGGTCGGGTGCGTCGTCGGCCTGTCGTCCAGCGGGGCGCGACCGCGCGCGGGCACGGTGGGACAACCCGTGCCCGCGCCGTGAGTCAGCGCCCGCCGCGGGCCATGTGCAGCACGTCGAGGGCGGCGTCGAGCTGCTCCTCGGTCAGCTTCCCCGGCACGTGGCCGCGGTCCAGCACGACCTCGCGGATCGTCCTGCGCTCCTTGAGGGACTGCTTCGCGATGGACGCGGCCTCCTCGTAGCCGAGGTAGCGGTTGAGCGGCGTCACGATCGACGGCGACGACTCGGCCAGCTCGCGCAGCCGCTCCACCTGCGGCTCGGTGCCCGCGAGGACCTTGTCCGCCAGCAGCCGGGCGACGGCGGCGAGCAGGCGGGCGGATTCGAGGACGTTGCGGGCGATGACCGGCAGCATCACGTTGAGCTGGAAGTTGCCCTGGCTGCCCGCGAACGCCACCGTCGCGTCGTTCCCGATGACCTGCGCGACGACCATCATGGTCGCCTCGGAGATCACCGGGTTGACCTTGCCGGGCATGATCGACGATCCGGGCTGGAGGTCCGGCAGCGCCAGCTCGCCGAGCCCGGTGCGGGGACCGGAGCCGAGCCAGCGCAGGTCGTTCGCGATCTTGAACAGGGCCACGGCGGTGGTCCTGAGCTGGCCGGAGATCTCCACGACGCCGTCCTGCGTGGCCTGGGCCTCGAAGTGGTCGCGCGCCTCCGTCAACGGCAGGCCGGTCACGGCGGCGAGTTCGGCCGACACCGCGGCGCCGAAGCCCTCCGGCGCGTTCAGGCCGCTGCCCACGGCCGTGCCGCCGATCGGCAGCTCCGCGAGCCGCGGCACCGACGACGTGAGCCGGTCCACGCCGTAGCGGACCTGCGCCGCCCACGCCCCGACCTCCTGGCCGAGCGTGATCGGCACCGCGTCCATCAGGTGCGTGCGACCGGACTTCACCAGGTCGGCCCACTCCGCCGACCGGCCTTCGAGGGTCGTCGCGAGGTGCTCCAGCGCCGGGAGCACGTCGCGGACCACGGCCTCCGTCGCGGCCACCCGCAGCGTCGTCGGGAACGTGTCGTTGGACGACTGCGACGCGTTGACGTGGTCGTTCGGGTGCACGTCGCGGCCCAGGTTCCGGGTGGCCAGGGTCGCGATCACCTCGTTCGCGTTCATGTTCGACGACGTGCCGGACCCGGTCTGGAACACGTCCACCGGGAAGTGCGCGTCGTGCACGCCCTCGGCGACCTCGTCCGCGGCGTCCGCGATGGCCCCCGCCACGTCGGGCGGCAGCACGCCGAGCCGCTCGTTCACCCTCGCGGCGGCCGCCTTGAGCAGCCCCATCGCCCTGATCTGCGACCGTTCCAGCCCGCGCCCCGAGATCGGGAAGTTCTCCACCGCCCGCTGGGTCTGCGCCCGCCACAACGCGTCGACCGGCACCCTGACCTCGCCCATGGTGTCGTGCTCGACGCGGTACCCCTGTTCACCCATGCTCCCCAGTTTGTCCCCGTAGGGGGATCTGGGCACGGTGGCGTTGAGCACCTAAGGTCGAATCCCTGCACTGCCACCCACCACTGGCAGAGGGGTACCACCCATGGATGTCGACTTGTTGATCGTGGGCGCCGGTCCCACGGGGCTGTTCGCGGCCTACTACGCGGGGTTCCGGGACCTGTCCGTCGCACTGGTCGACGCGCTGCCCGAAGCGGGCGGCCAGGTCACCGCGATGTACCCGGAGAAGATGATCTTCGACGTCGCCGGCTTCCCCGCGGTCCGCGGCCGAGACCTCGTCAACGCGCTGGTCGAGCAGGCCGCGCAGTGGAAACCGACGTACCTGCTCGGCCGCCAGGCCCGAACCATGTCCACTGTGGACTCGCGGCTGCACGTCGGGCTGGCCGACGGGACCGTCGTCACCGCGGGCGCGGTGCTGATCACCGCGGGCATGGGCGAGTTCCGCCCCCGCCCGCTGCCCGCGGGCGACGACTGGCTCGGGCGCGGGATGGTGCACTTCGTGCCGTCGCTGGCCGCGCACGCCGCCCAGCACGTCGTGATCGTCGGCGGCGGCGACTCGGCGTTCGACTGGGCGCACCACCTCATAGACCGGGCTGCCAGCGTGACGCTGATCCACCGGAGCGACCGGTTCCGCGCGCACGATGCGACGGTGGCGGCCGTGAGTGCGGCGGCGGCGGCCGGTCGCGCAACGGTGCTGACCTTCCACGAGCTCCAGGACGTGCACGGTAACGGTGACGCGCTGCACGGCTGCACCGTTCGCGACACGAAGACCAAGGCCACCCGCGATCTCGAGCTCGACGCCATTCTGCCGATGCTCGGCTTCGTCAGCGACCTCGGGCCGATGGCAGAGTGGGGGATAACGCTGGAGAAGAACGAG
>NZ_DBNGPQ010000120.1:0-24673 GCF_057122925.1 Umezawaea sp.
GGATTTCCTGCACTGGCCGTGCCGTTGCTGTTGGGCGTGGTGCGGGATTTCAGGCTTTTCGGCGTGTGCGTCGTACCAGGGCTGCTATCAGCACGAGGGCTGCCGCGCCGATTCCTATCACTGGCCACGGTTCGGTCTTGTTCGTTGGGGGTAGTGGTGCTGCTGAAGCGTCGCCCGTTGGTGCGGGCTCCGGTGTCGTTGGTGGTGGTGCTGGTGGTGTGGCCAGGGCTGTTGCTGCTGCCACCGCGGTGATGGTCGAGGTGGTGGCCTTGCCGAATTCCGAGGCTGACAGCAGGGTGCCGTCCGGGTCGAAGGTGATCGCTTCGCCCTGCTCCTCGTTCGGCAGGGGGATACTTACCGGGTCCGAGTCCAGTGCGGTGACGAAATCGCCGTTGGGAACCGGGAACAGGTAGGCGTCGGTGTAGGTGCGCAGCGCTATCACCTTGCCGTCGTGGGATACCGCTCCGCCGGTGACCACTCGGGTCACCACCGAGCTTTCCAGTGGGCCGCCGGGGGTGTCGGTGCCCGCGATGGAGACCCTGGCCACCTGTTCCATGGTGCCGGTCGCGCCCGCTGCCAGTGGGGCGGTCGGGCGGTAGACGAGGGCTGAGCCGATCGTTTCCTTGGTGACGATGTAGGGCACGCCGTCCGGGGTCAGCAGAATCGCCTCGGCGTCGTGCTTGCCGTCCGGGTAGGTCAGTCTGAACAGTTCCGCGTCGCCGTTCTGGGAGACGACGTGCAGTGCGACCGTTTCCCTCGACCGGCCGTTGTCGCCGGTGTCGGCCAGCCACAGCCTGCCGTCCCGGCCGAGTGCCAGGTCTTCCACGTCGAACGGGTTGACCGGGGCGGTGATGGTGTCCAGGACCTCGCAGTCGCGACCGATCACCTGGACGGCGATGTTGCCGCTGTCGCTGTCGTTGACGGCGAACAGGCGGTCGCCGTCCGAGGCCAGGCCGGACAGCTCCTCCAGGCGTTGGTCGGTGACGGTGCAGAGTGGAACCGGAACGGCCGGGTCCGCGGTGGCGGACCCGGCCGTGACCAGTGTCAGTGCTGCGACCAGGCCGAACAGGCGCACGCTCAGGCGGGGCTTCCCACGGCGTACTGCTCCAGCAGCGCGGCGAGCGTCGGGTGGACGCGGGCGCTCAGCTCGGTGCCCTCCTCCGTGTGCTTCTCGGACAGCACCTCGCCCTCGCGGTGGATGCGCGCCACGATCTCGCCGCGCGCGTACGGCACGAGCGCCTCGACCGTGACCTCCGGGCGGGGGATGAGCTGCGAGATGCGTTCGCGCAGCTCCTGGATGCCCTCGCCGGTGTGCGCCGACACGAACGCCGCGCCGGGGAACAGGTGGCGCAGGCGGGCGATCGTCAGGTCGCCCACCGCGTCGGTCTTGTTGACCACCAGCAGTTCGGCGGGCATGGGGTCGTCGCGCTTGCCGTTGATCTCGGCGATGACCTCGCGCACGGCCTTGACCTGCTGCTCCGGCATGCCGTCCGAACCGTCGACCACGTGCACGAGCAGGTCGGCCTCGGCGACCTCCTCCAGCGTGGAGCGGAACGCCTCGACGAGCTGGTGCGGCAGGTGCCGGACGAACCCGACCGTGTCGGTCAGGGTGTAGGGCATGCCCTCCGGCGTCTCGCTGCGCCGGGTGGTCGGGTCGAGGGTCGCGAACAGCGCGTCCTCGACCAGCACACCGGCGCCGGTCAGCGCGTTGAGCAGGCTGGACTTGCCCGCGTTGGTGTACCCGGCGATGGCCACGCTCGGCACCTCGCCGGAGTGGCGACGGCCGCGCTTGGTCTCGCGGATGGTGCTCATCGCGGCGATCTCGCGGCGGAGCTTCGCGATGCGGGCCCGGATGCGCCTGCGGTCGGTTTCGAGCTTCGTCTCACCGGGACCGCGCGTGCCCACGCCGCCGCCACCGCTGCCGCCCGCGCCACCACCCTGCCGGGACAGCGACTCACCCCACCCGCGCAGTCGCGGCATCATGTACTGGAGCTGGGCCAGCTCGACCTGCGCCTTGCCCTCGCGGGAGCTGGCGTGCTGGGCGAAGATGTCGAGGATCAGGGCGGTCCGGTCGACCACCTTGACCTTCAGCTTCTCCTCCAGCTGCCGGAGCTGGCCCGGTGAGAGCTCACCGTCGCAGATGACCGTGTCCGCACCGGAGGAGATCACGACGTCGCGCAGCTCGGCGACCTTGCCCGAGCCGATGTAGGTGGCCGTGTCCGGCTTGTCGCGGCGCTGCACGAGCGCGTCCAGGACCTCGGAGCCCGCGGTCTCGGCGAGCAGCTTCAGCTCGGCCATCGACGCGTCGGAGTCCTGCACCGTGCCCTCGGTCCACACGCCGACGAGCACCACCCGCTCCAGGCGGAGCTGCCGGTACTCGACCTCGGTGATGTCCTCGAGTTCGGTGGAGAGCCCGGCGACGCGGCGCAGTGCCGCGCGGTCGGCCAGTGCGAGGTCGCCCGTGGACAGGTTCTCGTCCTCGTCGGCCCAGTCGGTGGTGTCGTTGTTCAGCGTGTTTTCCGTCATTTGCCCTTCATTGTCCCACGGAGCGCCCACACGGCCGAGTGGTTAACCACCGGGGTAAAGCGCCAGGTAGATGGCGGTGCTCGGTGTGTCGGTGTCGACCGGTCGGGCGGCTAGCTCCTCCATCAACGAGCAGAGGCGCCGCTTTAGTTCCGCCGGATCGATCCTGACGACCAGTCGGGTCTGCTCCAGCGCGTCCGGTCCGACGTCGGCGACCTCGCCGAGGAACGCCTGGAGCATGGCCTCGGCGAGCCTCTCGTCGATCCCGACGTCGTCCAGCCGCCAGGACAGGCCGGTGGAGCGGTACGGGATCTCCTTCGCGCCCCGGTTGCCCGAGCGGGCCGGGAGGGCCTCCAGGAAGCCGGTGGCCACGAGCTTGCGCACGTGGTGCAGCGTCGTGGCGGGGTCCTTGGCGAGCTTCTCGGCGATCTCCTTGTTCGTGAGCGGCTCCAGGTGGGTGATCCGGATGATCCGCAGCCGCACGGCGGAGGCGAGGGCAGCCGCCTCCTCGGGGGTCGCTCGACGCATGCGCACCTCCACAGCATAAGTGATTGACTGCTTCCAATCACTTCGACGAGACTCCGCCCATGGCTCTCTGGACGCACCGGGACTTCCGGCTCCTCTGGGCTGGCGACACCGTCAGCCAGTTCGGCTCCTCGATCGGCCGCACCGTCCTCCCGCTGCTCGCCGCGACCACGCTGGCCGCGACGCCGTGGGAGATGGGCGTGCTCAGCGCCGCGGGAACGGCCGCGTTCCTGCTCATCGGGCTCCCCGCGGGCGTGTGGGTCGACCGGGTGCGCCGACGGCCGCTGATGATCACCACCGACGTGGCGCGGGCGGCCCTGCTGCTGTCCGTCCCGTTCGCCTGGTGGCTCGGCGTGCTGACGCTGGCGCAGCTCGTCCTGGTCGCGCTGCTGGTCGGCGTGTGCACGGTCTTCTTCGACATCGCCTACCAGTCGTACCTGCCGTCGCTGATCGGCCGGGAGCACCTGGTCGAGGGCAACTCGAAGCTCCAGGCCAGCCAGTCGGTGGCCGACGTGTCCGGACCCGCGCTGGCGGGTGGCGTCGCCCAGGTGATCGGCGCCGCGAACGGCGTCCTCGCCACCGGCCTCGGCTACCTGGGCTCGGCGCTGTTCCTGTGGCGGATCGGGGGCGTCGAACCCCCGCCCGAGCCGCACGGGGGCCGCACGCTGCGCACCGACATCGTCGAGGGCCTGCGGTTCGTGTTCGACAACAGGTCGCTGCGGGCCATCGTGGGCTGCACCGGCACGTCGAACTTCTTCTCCGGCCTGGAGATGGCGGTGCTGATCCTGTTCCTGGTCCGCGACGTCGGCCTGTCCGAGGGCCTGGTCGGGCTCCTGCTCAGCGCGGGCGGGATCGGCGGCGTGCTCGGCGCCGTGACGGCGAACTGGTGGAACCGGCGGCTCGGCCAGGTCCGGCTGATCTGGCTGTCGCTGCTGGTCACGCAGCCGTTCGGCCTGGTGCTGCCGCTGACGGCGAACGACTGGCGGGTCGGTCTCGCGATGCTGGGCATGGCGGTCGCGGGCTACGGCGTGATCATCTACAACGTCAGCCAGGTCACCTACCGGCAGACGGTGTGCCCGGACCGCCTGCTCGGCCGGATGAACGCGAGCGTCCGGTTCCTCGTGTGGGGCACGATCCCGCTGGGCGGCCTCGTCGGCGGTGTGCTGGGCGGCTGGCTGGGCGTGCACACCACGCTCTGGATCGCCATGACCGGGCAGGTTCTCGCCGTCACCTGGGTTCTGCTCTCTCCGCTGCGGACGAGCCGCGACGAAGCGGCTACCGTTTCCGACCATGGCTGACACGACCGTTCTCCTCGACGGACTCCACTTCGGCGAAGCTCCCCGGCACGGCCCGGACGGCAAGTTCTACTTCTCCGACTTCTACGAGAAGGCGGTCTTCACCGTCGACCTGGACACCGGGGAGAAGCAGGTCGTCTGCTCGCTGCCCGGCCAGCCGTCGGGCCTCGGCTGGCTGCCCGACGGCAGGCTGCTCGTGGTGTCCATGAAGGACCGCACGGTCCGCAGGCTGGAGCCGAACGGGGTCCTCGAACTGCACGCGGACCTGTTCGACATCGCCACGTTCCACACCAACGACATGCTGGTGGACGCCCTGGGGCGCGCCTACGTGGGCAACTTCGGGTTCGACCTGCACGAGAAGATCAAGGAGGACGGCATCGAGTCGCTCCTCGCCCCGAACTACGACCCGCCGGGCACCCCGCTCGCGCTCGTGGAGCCGGACGGCACGACCCGCGTGGCCGCCGAGGACCTGAAGTTCCCGAACGGCACGGTGCTGCTGCCCGACGGCACGCTGGTCGTCGCCGAGACGCTCGCCTACCGGCTGACGGCGTTCGACGTGGCCGAGGACGGCTCGCTGAGCAACCGGCGGGTGTGGGCGGACCTGCGCGAGCACGTCATCGCGCCGGACGGGATCTGCGTGGACGCCGAGGGCGGCGTCTGGGTGGCGACCGCGCTGCAACCGGTGGTCGTGCGGGTCGTCGAGGGCGGCACCGTCACCGACCGCGTCGAGACGACCCAGATCAGCTACGCCGTCGGCCTGGTCGGCACCACGCTCGTCGTCTGCACCGCCCCGACGTCGGACCCCGACGTGGTGGGCCAGCAGCACGTCGGCAGGCTGGAGACCGCGCGGGTGAAGGTCGGCGACCGCTAGAGCGAGTCCCACCAGGTCCGGTCGAGCTCGCCGCGCGCGACGAGCACGGCCGGGCCGGTGAGGGTGCTCCCCCGCTCGCCGATCACGACGGTGACCCGGCCGCCGGGGACGTCCACGGTGGCCCGCCCGGTGGTGCGGCCCGTGCCGTGCAGCCAGGACGCGACGGCGGCGACCGTGCCGGTGCCGCAGGACCGGGTCTCCCCCACGCCGCGCTCGTGCACGCGCATCCGGAGCGCGCCCTCGCCCAGGACGTTGACGAACTCCAGGTTGACGCCGTTCGGGAACACCGCCGGGTCGAAGTGGGGCTGCTCGGTGAGGTCGAGGGTCGCGACGGGCACGTCGGTCACGCACGCCAGGTGCGGGTTGCCCACGTCGACGGCCACGCCCGCGAAGTCCGCGCCGCTGGTCTTCGTGGTGGACGCGCCGGTGATCCTGGCCCGCCCCATCTCTATCGTGACGCCGCCGCCCTCGTGCACGGTGACGGTCCGGTCCCCCGCGCGGGTGCCGACGACGAACTCGCCCGCGGGCACCAGTCCCGCGTCGACCAGGTAGTGCGCGAACACCCGCAGGCCGTTGCCGCACATCTCCGCGATCGAGCCGTCGGCGTTGCGGTAGTCCATGAACCACGGGCCCACGTCGAGGCGGAGCACGCGCAGCACGCCGTCGGCGCCGAGGCCCCGCTGCCGGTCGCACAGGGCCCGCACGCGCGCCTCGGTCAGGTCCAGCACGCCGTCCGGGTCGGGCAGCAGCACGAAGTCGTTCTCGGTGCCGTGCCCCTTGAGGAATTCCACTCCGCCCACCGCACCAGGTTACGGGGCGAGCAGGGCCAGCACTTCCCCGACCAGGTCGGGGCGGGCCGCGTCGAACCAGGTGATCCGCCGGTCGCGGCGGAACCAGGAGCGCTGCCGCCGGACGAACCGGCGGGTGGCCCGCGCGGTCTCCTCGGCGGCGGTCGCGAGGTCGTGCTCGCCGTCGAACGCGGCGAGCACCTGCTGGTAGCCCAGCGCCCGCGCCGCGGTGCGGCCGTCCCGCAGGCCCGCGGCCTCCAGCGCCCGCACCTCGTCGACCAGACCGGCCTCGAACATCCGCCGCACCCGCAGGTCGACCCGCTCGTCCAGCTCGGCCACCTCGCGGTCGACGCCGACGAGCACCGTGCCGTAGCGGGCGGGACCGGGCTCGGGCAGGTTCGCCGAGAACGGCTGCCCGGTCAGCTCGATGACCTCCAGGGCGCGCACGACGCGGCGGACGTTGCCGGGCAGGATCGCGAGCGCGGCGGCCGGGTCGAGCACGGCCAGCCGGGCGTGCAGGGCGGGGCCGCCCACGACGGCCAGCTCCTCCTCCAGCCTGGCCCGGACGGCGTCGTCGGTGCCGGGGAACCTCAGGTCGTCCAGCACGGCCTGCACGTACAGGCCGGAGCCGCCGACGAGCACCGGCGTCGTGCCCGCGGCCAGCAGCTCCTCGACGAGCGCGCGGGTGTGGCGCTGGTAGGCGGCGACGGAGGCGGTCTCGGTCACGTCCAGCACGTCGAGCAGGTGGTGCGGGACGCCGTGCCGCTCGGCCTCGGTGACCTTGGCCGTGCCGATGTCCATGCCCCGGTAGAGCTGCATCGCGTCGGCGTTGACCACCTCGCCGCCGAGTTCGAGCGCGAGGCGGACGGCGAGGTCGGACTTGCCGGTGGCGGTGGGGCCGACGACGGCGACGGGGACGGTCACGCCCCAGTTTCCCAGACGGCGACGTGGTACCCGACGCCGTAGGGCACCAGCAGCTCCGACCGCGCGCACCGCCACGGCCCGGTGGCCTCGGCGAGACCGGCGAGCACCTGCCAGGCCGCGCGGCCGTCCGCGCCCAGCTCCGCGGCGAGCACGGGGTCCAGCGCGCGCAGCGCGGCGGGGTCGGCGGTGGACAGGGCCGCGCGCACGCCGTCGTCGAACGGTCCGGCGCGGTCGTCGGGACGGCCGACGGACGCCTCGCCGTGCCGGTGCGAGCCGGTGCCGAGGACGAGGAACCCGACCGCCGGTTCCTCCGCGAGGTCCTCGCCGATCGCGAAGCAGTCGCCGGGCGGCAGATCGGGGTCGACCAATTCCACCCGGACGGTCATCGCGCCCCCGACGGCCCGCAGCCAGCCCGCGACGAGCGCGGGCAGGGGCAGATCGGGGTCCGAAGTGGACTCGACGGCCGACAGCGCCACCGGCACATCGACGCCGTATCCGCGGAACGTCCCGGAGATGTCCGGGCCGAGCGTCCTCCGACCGGACGGATCACCCGCGATCACCACCCAGCGGGGCGAGCTGTCCGCCAGGTCACGAGCCGCCGCGACGCACGCCGCGCGCACCGGTTCGGTCTCGTCCACGGCTCCGCCGACCAGCTCGGGCACCAGGAGAGGCGGGTGCGGCAGCACCGCCAGACGTCGGATCACACCTCGTGACGCTACCCATCTTCGACCTCGCGGTACCGAGCTGAGCCCTGACCTGTTTGAATGCGCGCGGGGTACTGGAGACGATGAGACGGTCCAGGTACTCGGTGCTGGGCCCCGCCGGTGGCGGGGCGCCCGTGGTTGGCACGGGCACCACGAAGTGGGCAGGCGAGGAGGAAGCCGGCGATGACGGAGCACGAGACGACACCGGAGACCACTGGTGACAGTGGCGGTACCACGACGGTGGTCGAGGGAACGAAGCAGGAGAGCGCCGCGGTGGCAGCTCCGCCGGTCCCCGTGGCGTCGGACCACCCTGACCGCTGGGGACGAGTGGACGCGGACGGCACCGTCTACGTCAAGACGGCCGACGGCGAGCGCGTCGTGGGGTCCTGGCAGGCGGGCGAGCCCGAGGAGGGCCTCGCGCACTTCGCGCGTCGGTTCGACGACCTGCGGACCGAGGTGGAGCTGCTCGTGGCGCGGCTGTCCTCCGGGGCGGGCGACCCGAAGCACGCCCTCACGAGCGCGAAGCACGTGCGGGACACGCTGAAGGACGCCGCGGTCGTGGGCGACCTGGAGGCGCTGGCCAAGCGCGTCGACCACGTGCTGGCCAAGGCCGAGGAGGGCCTGGAGAAGGCCAAGGAGGCCAAGGAGGCCGCGCGGACCCAGTCCGTCGCGCGCAAGCAGGAGCTGGTCGAAGAGGCGGAGACGCTGGCCAACGAGTCGACCCAGTGGAAGACCACGGGTGACCGGCTGCGGCAGATCCTCGACGAGTGGAAGACCATCCGCGGCGTCGACCGCAAGACCGACGAGCAGCTGTGGCGGCGGTTCTCCAAGGCGCGCGACGCGTTCAACCGGCGTCGCGGCTCGCACTTCGCGGACCTCGACCGCCAGCGCGGCGTGGCGAAGAACCGCAAGCAGGAGCTGGTCGAGGAGGCCGAGAAGCTCGTCCAGTCCGACGACTGGGGTCCCACGGCCGGTCGCTACAAGGACCTGATGGTCGAGTGGAAGGCCGCGGGGCGGGCTCCGAAGGAGGCCGACGACGTGCTCTGGCAGCGCTTCCGCGCCGCCCAGGACGCGTTCTTCGCCCGCCGGTCCGAGGCGTTCAACGAGCGGGACGCGGAGTTCGGCACCAACGCGCAGCTGAAGGAAGCCCTGCTGGCCGAGGCCGAGGCCATCGACCCCAGCGCGGACCTGGAGGCGGCCCGGTCGCAGCTCTACAAGATCCAGGAGCGCTGGGACGCGATCGGCAAGGTGCCGAGGGAGCGGGTCCGCGACCTGGAGGGCAAGCTGCGCGCCATCGAGGAGAAGGTCCGCGGCGCGGTCGACGCCCAGTGGCGCCGGTCCGACCCCGAGGCCGAGGCTCGGGTCGCGCAGTTCCGCGAGCGGGTCGAGCAGTTCGAGGCCCAGGCCGAGAAGGCTCGGTCGGCCGGGGACAAGCGTCGGGCCGAGCAGGCCGAGGCGCAGGCCAAGCAGTGGCGCGAGTGGCTGTCCGCCGCTGAGGCGGCCGTGGCCACCCGCTAGTCCGGCAGGCACCACCGACGGGGCTCCCAGCGCGCTGGGGGCCCCGTCGTGCTGTCCACGGCCGCCGCCGGCGGCCGGGTCACAGGCCCGGTCGGGACGCCGCCAGCTTCAGCCACTTCACCAGCAGCACGACCACGGCGACCACCGCGATGATCAGCCCCGCGCCCGGACCCGGTCCGGGGGCGTGGCTGGTGGTGGTCTGCTGCGTCCAGATCGACAGCACCCCGCTCACCGAGGCCACGAAGCACCCGAGGGCGCAGAACCACACGAGGCCCCAGCGGCGCAGGATCAGGCTCAGCGCGGACATCAGCACGCCAGCGACCACCGACGCGTACGCGAACACCTTCGGCAGCGCACCGACGACCTCCCCCTCGGGGATGCGGCCGAGCAGGATCTGCCAGCCGCGAGCCTCCCCCGCCCACGGCAGCAGCTGGGCGATGAGCAGCGCGAACACGGCCACCGCGATCAGCAGCGCGCCCGCTCCGGGGTCGACGCGCTTGGCGGCCGTCCTGCCCACCTGGTCGATCTCGTCCCGCAGCCGGGACAGGTCGTCCGACTCACCCGTCACCGGACGCCGCACCCGACCTCCGCGGTGGGAAGGGGCGCGGGAGCGCCGAACGACGGCAGCCCCAGCGCGGTGCCGGGGGTCTTCGGCTTGACGCCCGCCTCGGACTGGTCGCCCGCCCTCGTGCGCCGGTGGCTGATCAGCGGGCCGTCGGCGACGACGTAGTGCGGCGCGCCGTAGGTCACGACGGTCTCGACGACGTCACCGGGCCGCACCCGCGCGTCGCCGGGCGTGAAGTGCACCAGCCGCCCGTCACGGGCCCGGCCGCTGAGCCGCAGCGTCTCGGCGTCGCGCTTGCCCTCGCCGGTCGCCACCAGCACCTCGACCTCGCGGCCGACCTGCTCCTGGTTCAGCTCCAGGGCCATGGCCTCCTGGAGTTCGACGAGCCGGTCGAAGCGCTCCTGCACGACCTTCTTCGGCAACTGGTCGGGCAGCGACGCGGCGGGCGTGCCTGGGCGCTTGGAGTACTGGAACGTGAAGGCGTTGGTGAACCGGGACTGGCGGACGACGTCGAGGGTCGCCTGGAAGTCCTCCTCGGTCTCGCCGGGGAAGCCCACGATGATGTCGGTGGTGATCGCCGCGTCCGGCATCGCCTCGCGCACCTTGTCCAGGATCGACAGGTACTTCGCGGAGCGGTAGGAGCGGCGCATCTCCTTGAGCAGCCGGTCCGAGCCGGACTGGAGCGGCATGTGCAGCGAGTGGCACACGTTCGGCGTCTCGGCCATCGCCGCGATCACGTCGTCGGTGAAGTCCTTCGGGTGCGGCGAGGTGAACCGCACGCGCTCCAGGCCCTCGATCGCGCCGGTCGCGCGCAGCAGCTTGCCGAACGCGAGCCGGTCGCCGAACTCGACGCCGTAGGAGTTGACGTTCTGCCCGAGCAGCGTCACCTCCAGCACGCCCTGGTCGACCAGGGCCTGGACCTCGGCCAGCACGTCGCCGGGGCGGCGGTCCTTCTCCTTGCCGCGCAGCGACGGGACGATGCAGAACGTGCAGGTGTTGTTGCAGCCCACGGACACCGACACCCAGCCCGAGTAGGCCGAGTCGCGCTTGGCGGGCAGGGTCGACGGGAAGGTCTCCAGCGAGTCGAGCAGCTCGACCTGGGCCTCCTGGTTGTGCCGGGCGCGTTCGAGCAGCACCGGCAGCGACCCGAGGTTGTGGGTGCCGAACACGACGTCCACCCACGGCGCGCGGCGGACGATCTCCTTCTGGTCCTTCTGGGCCAGGCAGCCGCCGACGGCGATCTGCATGTCCGGGTTCGCGGTCTTGGCGGGCGCGAGGTGCCCGAGCGTCCCGTACAGCTTGTTGTCGGCGTTCTCCCGGACCGCGCAGGTGTTGAACACGACCACGTCCGGCGAGACGTCCCCGGTGGCGGGCGCGTAGCCCGCGTCCTCCAGCAGGCCCGCGAGGCGTTCGGAGTCGTGCACGTTCATCTGGCACCCGAACGTGCGAATCTGGTACGTCTTCGGAATGGTTGCCGTGCTCACGTGACCACCATATCCCCTGGTCAGTCCGCTTCCTCAGCCGCGCGGACCGAGCGCTGCGCCAACCACCGGTTAGAGCAGGTCACGGCCCCCGCGAGCGGGCCGGGAGACCGCGGAGCGCGAGGGCGTCCGGACCGGGCGGGGGAACCGGTCGCCGAGGCCTCCGCCCGACCGTGGTCACTCCGTCACGCAGAGCGACTTTTTCGGGACGCCCGGCCGTTCCCGCCGTGGCTGGACGGCGGACGGGTGTCACTGCGGGTCACCACGCCCTCCTTCCGTCGGGTTCAGGGCGGGCCGCGAACGTGACACGATGCCCAGGTGTCGGGAACAGGGCGGCGAGTACACGCCGCCGGGGCCGTGCTGGCCCTGGCGGCCATGGCGCTGAGCGCCTGCGGGAACGACCTGGCGGCGCTCAAGCTGACCATGGCGTCCGGCGTCGAGAAGGGCGTCTACAACCGGTTGAGCGCGGCGCTGGCCGACGCGTGGACCGAGCACGTGGGCATCGAGCACCCCCAGGTCACGGTGACCAAGGGGTCGATCGACAACCTGGAGCGGCTGCGCGCCGGGCAGGCGAACGTCGGTTTCTCGCAGGCCGACGCGGCCGAGAGGGCCGCCGAGTCCGACGAGCCCGGCAAGCACAAGCTGTACGCGCTGGCCCGGATGCACGACGACTACCTCCAGGTGGTGGTCCGCGACGACCTCGTGGTCAACCGGCTCGTGGACCTGAAGGGCCTGCGGGTGTCGATCGGGTCGGAGTCCTCCGGCGTGCGGCTGATCGCCGACCGGCTGCTGAAGTCGGCGGGCATCTCGCCCGACACCGACCTGAGGGTCCAGCACCTCGACCTCAACGAGGCCAGCGACGCGATGATGGCGGGGACGCTGGACGCGTTCATCTGGTCGGGAGGGCTGCCGACGCAGCGGGTCACGCAGCTCGCCCAGACGGTGAAGGTGAAGATGCTCGACCTGAGCGACGTGCTCCCCGAGCTGCGCAAGCAGTACCCCGTGTACGGCTCGGCGACGCTGCCCGCCTCCGCCTACAGCCTGCCGGGCAAGGCCGTGACCACGCTCGTCGTCCGCAACTTCCTGCTGGTGAACGACCTGATGAGCGACGAGGCCGCCGAAGCGCTCGTGGACGGCCTCTTCAAGGCGCAGCCCCGGCTGGAGGCGGCGAGCTTCGCGGCCCGCTCCATCGAGGTCCGCGCCGCCATCGAGACCACGCCGATCCCGCTGCACCCCGGCGCCCTGCGCTACTACCGGGACACCAAGGTCTAGTCGACCGCCGGGATCCTCACGGTCACGGCGAGGCCGCCGTCCTCGGGCGTGCTCAGCACGACCTCGCCGTCGACGCGCTCGACGACGCGCCGCACGATCGACAGGCCGAGGCCCGAGCCGGACACGTTCTGGTGGGCCTGGCTGCGCCAGAACCGGTCGGTCGCGCGCTCCAGCTCGTCCGGCTCCAGGCCGGGCCCCTGGTCGCGGACCGAGATCGTCACCCAACCGTCACGCCGGCGGACGTCGACGTGCACGAGGGTGTCCTCGCGGGTGAACTTGAACGCGTTGTCGAGCAGCGCGTCGAGGACCGCCTCGACCCCGCGCGGCGGGGCGAGCGCCGCGCCACCGGGTTCGCCGTCGAGCACGAGGTGCACGCTCTTCGCCACGGCGGCGGGCTGCCACGCCGACAGCCTGCCCGCCACGGCGCGGTCCACGTCGACCACGACCGGGTCGACGGAACTGGACTCGGCGCGCGCCATGGACAGCAGCTCGTCCAGGATGCGGTTGAGCCGGTCGGCTTCGGCGAGCGCGGCCACCTGGTGCACCTCGGCCTCCGCGTCGACGTGTCCCTCCAGGTTGGACAGTCGGAGCTTCAGCGCGGTCAACGGGTTGCGCAGCTGGTGCGAGGCGTCCGCGACGAACGCGCGCTGCGCGGCGAGCGCGTCGCCGACGTTCGCGGCCATCTGGTCGAAGGACCGGCTGAGCTGCCGCAGCTCCGGCGGGCCGCTGGAGCTGCCGACCGGGGTCACCGGGCGGCCGGACACGACGGCGGCCAGCAGCTTGCCGGTCGCGTCGTCGAGCCGCTGGACCGGCCGCAGCGTCCACCGGACCAGGGGCAGCGCGGCGAGGACGGCCAGCGACAGCACGAGCGCGCTGCCGGTGAGCAGCACGCTCCACCAGATCAGCACCCGGCCGCGGGTCTTGTCGGTCGGCGAGAAGGTCACCACGGCGGCCCGCACCTCGCCGCCGATGAGCACGGGTTCGGCGAGCACGAGCTGCTCGTCGTCCCACGGCATCAGCACCGGTGGCGCCGACGGCAGCTTGCCCACCAGGGCCCCGGTGATCATGCCCGGCACGTCGCCGCTGGTCAGGTCGATGTCGGCGCGCGAGGTGGCCAGCACCCTGCGGTCGCGGTCGAGCAGGACCACGGCGATGCCGTAGACCTCCTCGTACCGCCGCATCGTCGGTTCGAGGAGCGTCGGCTGGTCGTCGATGATCGTCTGCTGCGCGACGGAGGCGAACCGGCTGGTGTCGGTGAGCCGGTCGAGGAACAGCTCCTGCTGCTCGGCGGCGGCGACCCCCCGCCCCAGCGGGAGGCCAAGGCCGAGGAGCACCAGCACGACCAGCGCCAGCACGATGCCGAGGAGCCGCGACCGCACGTCAGCGGTCCGCGGTCGGGGTGCCGAGGCGGTAGCCGACGCCGCGCACGGTCTCCAGCAGGTCGGAGCGGCCGAGCTTGGTGCGCAGGGTGGCGACGTGGACGTCGAGCGTCCGGTTCGCGCCCGACCAGGTGCGGCCCCAGATCTCCGCCAGGATGCGCTCGCGGGTGCACACAGCGCCGCCCGCGGCCACGACCAGCGCCAACACCTGGAACTCCTTGCGCGAGAGCGCCACGACCGACCCCGCGACGGTCACCTCGTGCCGCGCGAGGTCGACGCGCACGTCACCGATGGTGAACACCTCGGTCCCGGTACCGCCGACGCCGACCGGGTCGCCGCGCCGCCTGCGCACGGCGTGCACGCGCGCCACCAGCTCACCGACGTCGTAGGGCTTCACGAGGTAGTCGTCCGCCCCCGCGTGCAGGCCGAGGATCCGGTCGTCGATCTCGCCGCGCGCGGACACCACGATGATGGCCACGTCGCTCGCCGCGCGGATGCTGCGGCACAGCGTCACACCGTCCACATCGGGCAGTCCGAGGTCCAGGAGGACCACATCCACCCCTAACAATCGATCCAACGTACCCCTACCTGTAGCTTGACGATCCACGGTGAAACCGCGTCGGGTCAGCGCCGGGACCAGCGCTTCTGCGACACGGTCGTCGTCCTCGACGAGCAGCACACGCACTGTGGTCCCTTTCGGGTAGGGGTCGCCGACCTGTGACAGAGTTGAGACCCTAAGTCTTGCTCAATGTCGTGGACTGGTGTGGTGGCGCACACCTAGGTTTTGCCCAGCGCTGACAATTGCCAGTTGGAGGATCGGATGACTGCCCCCAATCCCGCACCGCCGATGATCAAGATGGCGGGCGTGGACAAGTTCTTCGGCCCTCTGCACGTTCTGAAGAACGTCAACCTGGAGGTGCCCAAGGGCCAGGTGGTCGTCGTCCTGGGCCCCTCCGGCTCCGGCAAGTCGACGCTGTGCCGCACCATCAACCGCCTGGAGCCCATCAACTCCGGAACGATCGAGGTCGACGGGCAGCCGCTCCCCGCGGAGGGCAAGGATCTCGCCCGTCTGCGCGCCGACGTGGGCATGGTGTTCCAGTCCTTCAACCTGTTCGCGCACAAGAGCATCGTCGACAACGTGCTGCTGGCGCCGGTCAAGGTGCGCAAGGTTCCCTCGAAGGAGGCCCTCGAGCACGCGACGGAGCTACTGGAGCGGGTCGGCATCGCCAACCAGGCCGAGAAGTACCCCGCCCAGCTGTCGGGTGGCCAGCAGCAGCGCGCCGCCATCGCGCGGGCGCTGGCCATGCGCCCGAAGGTCATGCTGTTCGACGAGCCCACCTCCGCGCTGGACCCGGAAATGGTCCAGGAGGTGCTGGACGTCATGACGACGCTGGCCAAGGAAGGCATGACCATGCTCGTGGTGACCCACGAGATGGGCTTCGCCCGGAAGGCCGCCGATCGCGTCATCTTCATGGCCGACGGCGAGATCGTCGAGGATTCGACCCCGAACGAGTTCTTCTCGGCGCCGAAGTCCAACCGCGCGAAGGACTTCCTTGGCAAGATCCTGACCCACTGAAGTCTCGGCATGTCGCGACGCCCCGACAGGCGTCGCCTGATCTACAAGAGCAGGAGAAGGACGATGAGGGCTCGTACCCTTGCGGCGGTGCTGCTTGCCGGTGGCCTGGCGTTGACCGCTTGCGGCAAGGAGGGCACCCCCGGTGACACCGGCGGTACCGCCCCCTCCCAGGCCGCCGCCACGGACGTGAAGATCGACGGCTCGCCGACGTTCGACAAGATCAAGGCGCGGGGCCGCGTCGTGATCGGCGTCAAGGAGGACCAGCCCGGTCTGGGCTTCAAGGACCCGACGACGAACAAGTACAGCGGCTTCGACATCGAGATCGCCAAGCTGATGGCCGCGAAGATCGGCTACGGCGAGGACAAGATCGACTACAAGGCCATCGCCTCCGCGGGCCGCGAGCAGGCCCTGATCAACGGCGACGTCGACTACTACGTCGGCACCTACACGATCAACGCGGGCCGCAAGGAGAAGATCTCCTTCGCGGGTCCGTACTACACCGCGGGTCAGGACCTGCTGGTGCGCGCCGACGAGACGGCCATCACCGGCAAGGACACCCTCAAGGGCAAGAAGGTCTGCTCGGTCACCGGTTCGACGCCGATCAAGAAGATCCGCGAAGAGGGCCTGACCGAGCCGGAGAACATCACCGAGCTCCAGACGTACTCCCAGTGCGTCGCCAAGCTGGCCGACAAGTCGGTCGACGCCGTCACCACCGACGACGCGATCCTCAAGGGCTTCGCGGCCCAGGAGCAGGGCAAGTTCAAGGTCATCGGCAAGCCGTTCTCCCTGGAGCCCTACGGCATCGGCCTCGCCAAGGACGACACCGTGCTGCGCGGCAAGTTCTTCGACATCCTCGAGGCGGCGCTGAAGGACGGCACCTGGCAGACGATCTACGACAACACGCTGGGCAAGTCGGGATCGGCCGCCACCAAGCCGATCATCGAGCGCTACTGACCCAGGACGGTGGCCGGTGACCTCGCCCCCAGGGCGGGTCACCGGCCACCTCTCTACCGCCAGCCCATCGGCAAGGAACCCCTGATGAGTCTCCTTTCCACGTATTCCGGCCTCTTCCTGAGCGCCTTCGCGACGACGCTGAAGCTGTTCGCGCTGTCCGCCGTCGGGTCGCTGCTGCTGGGTACGTTCCTCGCGATGCTGAGGGTCAGTCCCGTGCCGGTGTTCCGGGCAGCCGGGGCCACCTACGTCACGCTGGTGCGCAACACGCCGCTGACCCTGGTGTTCTTCTTCTTCACCTTCGCCTACCCGCTGCTCCAGATCGTGAAGATCGACTACGAGACGGGCGCGGTCGTCGCGCTCACCATGTACACCTCCGCGTTCATCTGCGAGGTGGTGCGCTCGGGCATCAACACCGTCCCGGTCGGCCAAGCCGAGGCGTCGCGGGCGCTCGGGCTCACCTTCACGCAGATGCTCGGGAGCGTCGTGCTGCCGCAGGCCATGCGTTCGGTGGTCCCGCCGCTGGTCAGCACCCTGATCGCGTTGCTGAAGAACACGACCGTCTCGGCGGGCTTCTCCGTCGGCGACGCGGGCGCGATCCAGGCCTCGCTGTCCGAGGACGGTGCCAACATGCTCGTCGGCCTCTCCTGGGTGGCGTTCTTCTTCATCCTCCTGGTCATGCCACTGACCTTCCTGCAACGCAGCCTCGAGAAGCGCTGGAGCGTCGCCCGATGAGCAACGTGCTGTTCGACGTACCCGGCCCCAAGGCCAGGTTCCGGCACCAGGTCCTGGCCGTCGTCGGCGTGCTCGGCGTGGCCGGCATCATCGGGTTCATCGGCTTCCGCTTCTACGACAGCGGCCAGTTCGAGCCGAAGATGTGGGAGTGGCTCCAGTACACGACGATCCAGGAGCAGCTGCTCAAGAGCGTGGGGGCGACGCTCAAGGCGTTCGCCGTCGGTGCCGTGTGCGCGATGGTGTTCGGGGCCGTGCTGGCCGCGGGCAAGCTCTCGGAGCACGCGTTCCTGCGGGGACCGGCGACGTTCGTCGTCGAGATCTTCCGGGCCGTCCCGCTGCTGATCATGATCTTCTTCTTCTACTTCGGCCTCCCGGCGATCGACATCAAGATGTCGCAGTTCACGGCGGTCGTGCTCGGCTTGACCCTGTACAACGGCTCGGTGCTGGCCGAGGTCTTCCGCGCGGGCGTCATGTCCCTGCCCCGCGGCCAGGCCGAGGCCGCGTACGCCCTCGGGATGCGCAAGACGCAGGTGATGACGCTCGTGCTGCTCCCGCAGGCCCTGCGGGTGATGCTGCCGACGATCATCAGCCAGCTGGTCGTGCTGCTCAAGGACACGGCGCTCGGCTTCATCATCAACTACGAGGAACTGCTGTACTACGCGAAGTTCCTCGGCGGTCAGGGCCAGTTCGGCAGGCCGCTGGTCCCCGTGACCATCGTGGTCGGCATCATCTACGTGATCATGTGCCTGCTGCTGACCTGGCTGGCCGTGACGCTGGAGAAGCGCAACCGGCGCAACAAGAAGATCAAGACCAACGGCACGAAGAAGCTGGACGACGTGGCCATCCCGGCCGCGGCCCAGTCCCTCTAGACGCCACCAGCTCGTGACGAAGGGCGCTCCCGGACCAGCTCCGGGAGCGCCCTTCGTCATTCAGCCACGACGGCAACAGCACCTCGGCACGTCACGACGACGTGCCGCCATCACACCCGCTTGACCCTTCGCCATCCGAACCCATCACGACCACCACCCCCTCGTGCCTCGCCCACCGACCACGGTATCCACATCCGGGCGGGCGGCGAACCGCCGAAAGGCACACGATCAGGTGGAAACTCCGGCTCACGGACGGCGGCGGAAGATCTTGCTGCCCAGCCAGACGATCGGGTCGTACTTGCGGTCCGCCACCCGTTCCTTCATCGGGATCAGGGCGTTGTCGGTGATCTTGATGTGCTCGGGGCACACCTCGGAGCAGCACTTGGTGATGTTGCACAGCCCGAGCCCGTGGGTCTCCTGCGCGGCCACGGTCCGGTTGCCCTCGTCCAGCGGGTGCATCTCCAGCTCGGCGACGCGCATCAGGAACCGCGGCCCGGCGAAGGCCTCCTTGTTCTCCTCGTGGTCGCGGATCACGTGGCAGGTGTCCTGGCAGAGGAAGCACTCGATGCACTTGCGGAACTCCTGCGAGCGCTCCACGTCGACCTGCTGCATCCGGTACTCGCCGGGCGCGAGGTCCTTCGGCGGCGTGAACGAGGGGATCTCGCGGGCCTTGGTGTAGTTGAACGACACGTCCGTCACGAGGTCCCGGATGATCGGGAACGTGCGCATGGGCGTGATCGTGATGGTCTCGCCCTCGGTGAACGTCGACATGCGGGTCATGCACAGCAGCCGCGGCCTGCCGTTGATCTCCGCCGAGCAGGAGCCGCACTTGCCCGCCTTGCAGTTCCACCGCACGGCGAGGTCGCCCGCCTGGGTGGCCTGGAGGCGGTGGATGACGTCGAGGACGACCTCGCCCTCGTTCACCTCGACGGTGAAGTCCTCCAGCCCGCCGCCGTCGGCGTCACCGCGCCAGACCCGGAAGTTCCCCTGGTAACCCATTGTCAGCTCCCCAACTCGTCACCGGTGAGGTACTTCTCCAGCTCGCCGCGGTCGAACAGCTCCAGCAGGTCCTCGCGGATGGGGATCTGCGGTTTGACGACCACGTCCACTTCGGACGGTCCGGTCGCCGTGCACACCAACAGCTTCCGCCGCCAGTCCGAGTCCATCGCCGGGAAGTCGTCGCGGGTGTGGCCGCCTCGGCTCTCGGTGCGCAGCAGCGCGGCCTTGGCGACGCACTCGCTGACGACCAGCATGTTGCGCAGGTCGAGCGCGAGGTGCCAGCCGGGGTTGAACTGCCGGTGGCCCTCGACGGTGAGCGTCCTGGCGCGGGCCTTCAGGCCGTCGAGGCGTTCCAGCGCCTGCTGGATCTCCTCAGCCTTGCGGATGATGCCGACGAGGTCGTTCATCGTCTGCTGGAGTTCCACGTGGAGCGTGTACGGGTTCTCCCCGCCCTCGCCCGCGAACGGCGCCAGGGCGACCCGTTCGGCCTCGGCGACGGCCGCCTCGGACGGCACCGGACGGACGGTCAGCGACGCCGCGTAGTCCGCCGCTCCCGCGCCCGCGCGGCGGCCGAACACCAGCAGGTCGGACAGCGAGTTGCCGCCGAGCCGGTTCGAGCCGTGCATGCCGCCGGAGACCTCGCCCGCCGCGAACAGGCCGGGCACCGACGACGCCCCGGTGTCCGGGTCGACCTCGACGCCGCCCATGACGTAGTGGCAGGTCGGTCCGACCTCCATCGGCTGGGCGGTGATGTCGACGTCGGCCAGCTCCTTGAACTGGTGGTACATCGACGGCAGGCGCCGGGTGATCTCCTCGGCGGGCAGCCGGGTCGACACGTCCAGGAACACGCCGCCGTGCTCGGTGCCGCGACCGGCCTTGACCTCGGAGTTGATCGCGCGGGCGACCTCGTCGCGGGGCAGCAGCTCCGGTGGGCGCCGGTTGTTGTCGGCGTCGGTGTACCAGCGGTCGCCCTCGGCCTCGCTGTCGGCGTACTTCTCCTTGAAGACCTCGGGGATGTAGTCGAACATGAACCGCTTGCCCTCGGAGTTGCGCAGCACCCCGCCGTCGCCGCGCACCGACTCGGTGACCAGGATGCCCTTCACGCTGGGCGGCCAGACCATGCCGGTCGGGTGGAACTGGATGAACTCCATGTTGATCAGCGAGGCCCCGGCGCGCAGCGCCAGCGCGTGCCCGTCGCCGGTGTACTCCCAGGAGTTCGAGGTGACCTTGAACGACTTGCCGATGCCGCCGGTCGCCAGGATCACCGAGGGGGCCGTGAACAGCACGAACTTGCCCGACTCGCGCCAGTAGCCGAACGCGCCCGCGATGCGGCCGTCCTCGACCAGCAGGTCGCTGACGGTGAACTCCTGGAACACCTTCAGCTTGGCCTCGTAGTCGCCGGTCTCGGCGTGGTCCTCCTGCTGGAGCGACACGATCTTCTGCTGGAGGCTGCGGATCAGCTCCAGGCCGGTGCGGTCGCCGACGTGCGCGAGGCGCGGGTACTCGTGGCCGCCGAAGTTGCGCTGGCTGACCCGGCCGTCCTTGGTGCGGTCGAACAGCGCGCCGTAGGTCTCCAGCTCCCAGACGCGGTCGGGGGCCTCCTTGGCGTGCAGCTCGGCCATCCGCCAGTTGTTCAGGAACTTGCCGCCGCGCATGGTGTCGCGGAAGTGGACCTGCCAGCTGTCGTTGGAGTTCACGTTGCCCATGGCCGCGGCGATGCCGCCCTCGGCCATCACCGTGTGGGCCTTGCCGAACAACGACTTGCAGAGCACCGCCGTGCGCATCCCGTGCTCGCGGGCCTCGATCGCGGCACGCAGTCCGGCGCCCCCGGCACCGATGACGAGTACGTCGAACGAGTGCCGTTCCAGCTCGGCCAAGGTTGTGCTCCCTAGTTGACGAAACGCAGGTCGCCGATGACCCCTGAGGCGACGAGCGCGATGTAGAGGTCGGTCAGGCAGACGAAGATCAGCGAGGCCCAGGCGAGCTGCATGTGCTTGGCGTTGAGCTTGGAGATCTTCTGCCACGTCCAGTAGCGGACGGGGTGCTTGGAGAAGTGCTTCAGCTTGCCGCCGGTGATGTGCCTGCACGAGTGGCAGGACAGCGTGTACGCGGCGAGCAGGCCGACGTTGACCAGCAGGACGACGTTGCCGAGGCCGATGCCGAAGCCCTTCTCACCGGAGAAGGCGGCTATCGCGTCGTAGATGTTGATCAGCAGCAGGATCGAGGCCGCGTAGAAGAAGTAGCGGTGCAGGTTCTGCGCGATCAGCGGCGCCCTGGTCTCACCGGTGTAGGTCTTGTGCGGCTCCGCGACGGCGCACGCGGGCGGCGACATCCAGGCCGCCCGGTAGTAGGCCTTGCGGTAGTAGTAGCAGGTGATCCGGAACCCCAGCAGGAACGGGATGATGAACACCGGCGGGGTGAGGAAGCCGGGCAGCTCCGGCAGCGGCTGGCCGAAGTGGCTGGCCGCCGGGACGCACTCGGCGCTCAGGCAGGGCGAGTACATGGGCGTCAGGTAGTGGTACTCCGACACCCAGTAGAAGTCGTTCATGAACGTGCGGATCGCCGCGTAGATCGAGATGAGCCCCAGGCCGACTACCGTCAGCAACGGCGACAACCACCACCGGTCCGTGCGCAGCGTGCGCTCGGAGATCTGAGCCCTCACCAACTGGTCCACCTCGGTTCCACGTCGTTGTGGCTGCAAAGGCCTCGGCCCTCGCATACCAGCGAGGGCCGAGGTGGAGTGTTGCAGATCACCTATCGCTGACGGTAGCCACCCAACCCCTCGTCGTCAGCGTCCTGCCAGAGCGAGGAGTCGTACGGCGTGTCCGGCACGACGACCACCTCCCGCTCCACCTGGGGCGCCCGCCGGGGCGGTGGCGGCGAGTCGATGTCGATCAACTCCGTGGCATCGATGTCCATGCGCTCGATGTCGTTCGCAAGCCGCTGCACTGCGGCAACGTCGCCATAGCGCCCGCGCAGGGAGCCGACGCACTGCCTGAGCTGACCCAGCGCGCGCCTCAACTCGACGATCTCCGTGGACGTCATGTCGCACCTCCGTTACCGAGGTCCCCGTCAGTGATCTCGACGCCGACTCTGCCTTGTCCAGCGCCTTGTGACAAGCAACACACGCCAAATTTTCCAGTTCGGGACACCCCCAGTTTTCCCCTTAGACGCCCCTGGTTTCTGAATCGGTTCTGTGTGAATGCGCACTGGTGACCTACCCTGTAGACGTCACGACCCGAACGTGCGACGCCAGCGCTGCCGTCCACTGGGCCACCACGGCCCGTGATCAACGGAGTCAGCAGAAGATGAGCCAAACGCACCCCATCGTCGCCGAGGTGACCGAGCGCATCACGGCACGCAGCGCCGCCAGCCGCGCGACGTACCTCGACCGCATGGCTGCGGCGGCTAGCGAGTCCACCACCCGAACGGGTATGGCGTGCAGCAACCTCGCCCACGGCTTCGCGGGCATCACCGGCGGTGACAAGGCCGCCCTGCGCGCGCTGCGCAAGCCGAACGTGGCGATCGTGTCCGCCTACAACGACATGCTGTCGGCCCACCAGCCGATGGACGAGTACCCCGCGTGGATCAAGGACGCGGCCCGCCGGTCGGGGGGCATCGCGCAGTTCGCGGGCGGCGTGCCCGCCATGTGCGACGGCATCACCCAGGGCCGCGACGGCATGGAGCTGTCGCTGTTCAGCCGCGACGTCATCGCCATGTCCACCGGTGTCGCCCTGTCGCACGAGATGTTCGACGCGACGCTGCTGCTCGGCGTGTGCGACAAGATCGTCCCCGGCATGCTGATCGGCGCGCTCTCGTTCGGCCACCTGCCGACGATCCTGGTGCCCGCGGGCCCGATGAGCTCCGGTCTGACGAACTCCGAGAAGAGCCGCGTCCGGCAGCTGTTCGCCGAGGGCAAGGCCACCCGCGAGGACCTCCTGGAAGCCGAGGCCGCGTCCTACCACAGCCCCGGCACCTGCACGTTCTACGGGACGGCGAACTCGAACCAGCTCGTCAACGAGGTCATGGGCCTGCACCTGCCGGGCGCGACCTTCGTGCCGCCGGGCACCCCCCTGCGGCGCGCGCTGACCGAGGAGGCCGCCCGCCGCGCGGTGGTGATCAGCCGCGGCGAGGAGTACACGCCGATGTCCAGGGTCGTCGACGAGCGCTCCATCGTGAACGGCGTCGTCGCGCTGCTGGCGACCGGCGGCTCGACCAACCTGACGATGCACCTCGTGGCCGTCGCGTCCGCCGCGGGCATCGAGCTGAGCTGGGACGACTTCTCCGACCTCTCGTCGGTCGTGCCCCTGCTGACCAGGGTCTACCCGAACGGCACGGCCGACATCAACCACTTCCAGGCCGCCGGTGGCGTCCAGTTCCTGGTCGGCACGCTGCTCGACGCGGGCCTGCTGCACGGCGACGTGCACACCGTCGCGGGCTTCGGCCTCGACCGCTACCGCGAGGAGCCGGTCCTGATCGACGGCGAGCTGCTGTGGCGCGCGGGCCCGACCGCGAGCCTCGACGAGTCGGTGCTGCGCGGCGCCGACAACCCGTTCGCGGCCGACGGCGGTCTGCGCATGATGACCGGCAACCTGGGCCGCGCGGTCATCAAGGTCTCCGCGGTGGCGGAGGAGAACCGGATCGTCGAGGCCCCGGCGCGCGTGTTCACGACGCAGGAGGCGTTCGCCGAGGCGTTCCGGGCGGGCGAACTCGAACGCGACGTCGTCGTGGTGGTCCGCAACCAGGGCCCGCAGGCCAACGGCATGCCGGAACTCCACAAGCTCACGCCCCCGCTGGGCGTCCTGATGGACCGCGGCCACAAGGTCGCGATCGTCACCGACGGCCGCATGTCCGGCGCCTCGGGCAAGATCCCGGCAGCCATCCAGCTCACCCCGGAAGCCGCCGTGGGCGGCCCGCTGGGCCGCGTGCGCGACGGCGACGTGATCCGCCTGGACGCGGAAACGGGCACCCTGGAGGTCTTCGTGGACGCCGACGAACTGGCCGCCAGGCCACTGGTCGACTTCCCGGCGGACGCACAGGCGTGGACCGGCACGGGCCGAGAACTGTTCGCCGCCCTCCGCCGCGCGGTAGGCCCGGCCGACCGGGGAGCGAGCGTCTTCGGCCCGGTAGCCGCCTCCCACTTCGAAGGCCAGTGGGAGACCAGCCACTCCAGGTAGGCACAGGCCGGGGTCACCTGACCGAGTGGGCCCCCGAATTCCACGGTAGCAACGGGGTACGACATCTTCGGCGGGCAAAGGCCACGAACTCGCCAGGCTGGAACCGGCCCACACGGAACCAGCGGAACCAGTCTGCCCGAAAGCCGCCACCAGCTCACCTGACCTGGCCGGATGCGAAGCGTGGCCGGTTTTACTTGGGGGATTCGACCCTTACCCTGGTAGATCGGGCAGGGTGGCACCACCTGCCCTTCAGCCCAATCAAAGGGTCAAATCCAGGGGCCCCAAGTCAAACCGGCCACACCACGACGTTGGCGACCAAACCGTCTTTCACGCACCAACCACGTCACCGGCCACACCGCCTTCACGCAACACGCAGCAGATCCTGGGCAAACCGCCCACGACTACGCTGCCAACCAAACCACGCCCCACCCCACCAGGAGGTTTTCGCGGTGACCACCAGCGCGGATCTGCTCACGCTGTCCCCCGTCATCCCGGTAGTCGTCGTGGACGACGCCGACCAC
>NZ_DBNGPQ010000121.1:0-13100 GCF_057122925.1 Umezawaea sp.
CGGTCGACCTGCGCCTCGACCAGTTCGTGCACGCACGCGGTCGGCGTCCCGGCCGGGTGCCCGGTGTCCAGCGCGGTGAGGAGCGCGCGTTCGGCGTCGGTGCGCACGTCCACGTCGGCGAGATCGCCGTCGGGATCGGCGAGCAGCGACGTCAGAGCCACCCCGAACCGGTCGGCGAGCAGCCGCGCGGTGGACGCGTCGAAGAGGTCGGTGTCGTAGCCGAGGAACCCGGTCAGCCCCTCGGGGGTCAGCCACAGGTACAGCTCCACGTCGTGCTGGACCGCGGCGGGCGCCATCAGCAGCGGTCGCACGGGCAGCCCGTCCATCCGGAACTCGGGCAACCCGTCCTGCAACACGCACATCAGCCGGAAGGCCGCGCCCCCCAACGACTCCGGTGGCACGTGGCCGTGCTCGTAGGCGCGCACGCAGGTGTCGCGGACCGCCCGCACGAGGTCCCGGCCGGTCCGCGCGCCCGTGCTGTCGGTCCGCAGCACCAGCATGTTCACCAGCGGCCCGATCGCCCTCGGCGCGCGGTGGCGCTCACGGGTCGCAGACGGTGTCCCGATCGCGAGGTCGGTCTGCCCGGACACCCTCGACGCGGTCAGGTGCAGTGCGCTCAGCAGCACCATGAACGGCGTCGCGCCCTCGTCCGCGGCGACCTCCCGCACCCGGCGGACGACCTCGGCGTCCAGCGCCAGCGGCACGTCGTCCGAGCGGAAGCGCGGCCTGGCCGGGCGCGGCCGGTCGGTCGGGAGCGCCAGCGGCGGCAGACCCGCCAACCGCTCGGTCCAGTACGCGAGGTCGGCCTCCGTCACCGCGGTCGTGGTCGCGGGCATCGGCTCCGCGGGCGGCAGCTCGCCACCGGAGTACGCGGTGGACAGCTCCGCCAGGAACACGCCGAGCGACCAGCCGTCGCACACGACGTGGTGCGCCACCACCTGGAGGACCGTCTCGCCGTCCAGCGACCAGACCGCCGTGCGCCACAGCGGTCCGCCCGCCAGGTCCACCGGCTCGGACGCCAGCTCCCGAGCCTGGGCGAGCGCCGTCGCGCGGTCGTCCGCGGTCCGGACCGCGAGCGGGGAACCGGGGCCCAGCACGGGGTGCCGGGCGGCCACCTCCGCCAGCGCCGACCGCAGCCGGTCCACGTCGAGGGCTCCCGGCACGGTCGCCACGAACGACAGCACGTTGACCGCGGTGCCGGGGTGGACCTGCTCGAACAGCCGCAGGCCCGCCTGCGCCGGGGTGTCGCCCGACGCGGCGGCCGGTGCCGCGCGGGCGCGCCACCGCTTGACGAGATCACGACCAAGGGCAGCCGGGAATTCCACGAGAAGCTCCTCCGATGAGGTCAGGGTCGAGCGGTGGCCACTGCGCCGATCCGGTCGAGCACGCGGGCACCGGTGACCCCGTCCTCGGCCCAGCGCGCCAGCAGTCGCCCGGCCAGCTCACGGGGTGACTGGGCTTCGAGCAGGGTTCCGACGGGCACGGGGAGGCCGAGCGCGTCCTCGGTGATCGCCGAGATCTCCGCGCCGCGGATCGAGTCGCCGCCGATGCCGCTCAGGGTCTGGGTCGGCGCGCAGTGCTCCACCTCGCACACGGCGGCGAACACCTCGGCGAAGAACAGCTCGACGGGTTCGAGGGCCGGACCGCCGGTCGCGCGGGGCGCCGCCGACACGGTCGTGCCGGTCAGCTCACCGGCGAGGTGCCGGGTGCGGGTCAGCGCTCGCTGGATCTTGCCGCTGGTGGTGCGCGGGATCGCGCCCGGCGGGCACAGCACGACGGTGTCGATCCGCGCGCCGGTCGCGGCCAGCACCCTGTCCCGGACGTCGGCGGCCAGAGCGTCGTGGTCGGCCCCGTCGCGCTTGACCAGCTCGACGGCGATCACCAGCTCCTCGTCGTGGTCGACGGTGAACGCCGCCGCCGTCGGGCGCAGCACCGGGTTGTCCAGCACGGCCGCGGCCTCCAGGTCGTGCGCGTGGTGGTTCACGCCGTGCTGGATCAGCACGTCCTTGCGGCGGCCGGTGACGAACAGGTGCCCGTCGCGCAGGTAGCCGAGGTCGCCGGTGCGCAGGTACCGCTCGCCGTCGACGTGCCCGACCAGGTCGCCCTCCGGCTGCCCGGTGTCGTTGAGGTACCCGCGGCTCACGCTCGGGCCGCGGACCCAGATCTCGCCCTCCGCGCCGTCGACGAGCGTGCCGGACTCCGGATCGGCGATGACGAGGTCGTGGCCGTCGATCACCGGCCCGCAGTCCACCCTGCCGTCCGCGTCGACGTCGTCGCCCGTCCAGTGCCGGCCGGTGACGATCAGCGTCGCCTCGGCGAGCCCGTAGCACGGCAGGAACGCCTCGGGCCGGAAGCCGTTGGCGGCGAAGCGGTCCGCGAACGCGGCCAGCGTGCGGGCCCGGATGGGCTCGGCACCGTTGAACGCGAGCCGCCAGCCGCTCAGGTCGACGTCGGAGAGGTCCTTGCCCGCGGCGCGGCGCACGCACAGGTCGTAGCCGAAGTTCGGCGCGCCGGTGTGCGTGACCCGCAGTTCGCCGATCTGCCTGATCCACTCCAGCGGATTCTTGAGAAAGTGGATCGGCGACATCAGTCGCACCGGAAAACCGCCGTGCACGGGTGTGAGAATGAATCCGATCAATCCCATGTCGTGGTACGGGGGAAGCCACGAGATCGCGCGCGTGTCCTGGTCGAGCTTGAACACGGCACTGATCGCCTCGATATTCGCGATCAGGTTCCGGTGTTCGAGCACGACGCCCTTCGGCTGGTTCGTGCTGCCCGACGTGTACTGCACGAGCGCCACGTCGCCGAGCGCGGGCAGGTCGTCCCACGCGTCCCCCGGCGCGGCGTCCGCGTCCACGGCGACCACCGGCGGCAGCCCTTCCGGCGCACCGGACGAGGTGAGCACAGCGAGCACGAACGGGTCGGCCAGCAGCGCCGTCGCCCGCGAGTCCGCCAGCACGCGCTCGAACCGCTGCTTGATGCGGTCAGCGGCCCCGAACAGCGGCGGATACGTCGGCACCGCGGGAACGCCGGCCAGGAAGCACCCGTAGACCGCGACCACGAAGTCGAGCCCCGGCGGGTACAGCAGCAGCGCGGGCCCGCCGTCGGACTCCTCCCGCAGCCGCCGCGCGACGCCGGTGGCGCGGTCCAGCAGTTCCCGGTAGGTCAGCGTGTCGAGCCGTCCGTCGTCGTGCAGGAACTCGAAGGCGAGGCGGTCCCCGCCCGCGGCGACGTGGTCGACCAGCACATGCGCCAGCGTGCGTTCGGGCATCGGTGGACTCCATTTCTGCGGTGACGCTCCGGCAAATGTAAAGACCCGTTCTCTCGCCTTGTTCTCACGTACCTACCCGCGATCTCTCACCTTTCTCTGCATGTCTTGACGTGCCCGGAGGGGTGGCTGGTACCCATTTGTTGTGCTCGTCGGAGGAATCAATTCGGAGGTGCGTGTGGCCGGCATGGGAACCCGTTGGTTGACGTCCTTCGCCGACGTGCCAGAGCCCGCGTGCGATCTGCTGTGCTTCCCGCACGCGGGTGGCGGCACCTCGGTGTTCCAGGGCTGGCAGCGGCACACCGACGCCCTGCGGGTGCAGGCGGTCCGCCTGCCCGGCCGGGAGTCCCGGCTCCGAGAGCCCGCGATGGCGGACCTCGGCGAGCTGGTCGCCGCGCTCACCACCGCGCTGGCGCCCTTCACCGACCGCCCCTACGCCTTCTACGGGCACAGCATGGGCGCTCTCGTGGCGTACGAGCTGACCCGCGCCCTCCGCGCCGCCGGGCTGCCGCTGCCGCTCGGCCTGTTCGTCGCGGGCATGGACGCCCCGCAGCGGCTGCGCCTCGACCGCGCCCACGACCTGCCGCGCGACGAGCTGGTCGCCTGGCTGATCGGCGTGAACGGCCTCGACCCCGAGGTGCTGGAGTACCCGGCGCTGATCGACCTGATGCTGCCCACGATCCGCGCCGACCTCGCCGTGGTGGAGGAGTACGCCCACCGGCCGGAACCCCCGCTCCCGGTGCCGATCCACGTCCTGCGCGGCAGCGACGACGTGCAGTCCACCGCCGTGGGCAGCGGAAGCTGGTCCGAGCTGACGTCGGCGGCGTGCACCGTCACCGACCTCGACGGCGACCACTTCTTCGTGCAGCGCCACGAGCGGCGCGTCGTCTCCCTGATCGAGTCCGACCTCCTCGCGGAAGGGGCACGGCGGTGAGCAGTTCGTCCTACGTCGGCGGTGTGAGCGGTGGACCCGCCCGCGACTACAGCGGCTTCTTCGTCCTGCCCGCGGCTCCCGCTCAGCGGCAGCTGTGGTTCCTGTGCCAGCTCGACCCGGCGAGCAACGCCGCCTACAACGTCGTCAGCGCGGTGCGGCTCACCGGGCGGCTCGACCCGGTGCTGCTCCAGCGCGCGCTCAACGACGTGGTGGCCCGGCACGAGAGCCTGCGCACCGGCATCGGCCTGGTCGACGGCGAGCCCCGGCAGGTCGTCGTGCCGCACACGCTGGTGTCGCTGCCGGTCGTGCAGGGCGACGTGCAGGACCACGCCCGTGAGCAGGCCGCCATCCCGTTCACCCTCGACGAGCCCCCGCTGCTGCGGGTCGTGCTCGTCCGGGAGTCCCGCGACCTGCACACGCTGGTCGTGGTGATCCACCACGTCGCCTGCGACGGCTGGTCGACCGAGGTGTTCTACCGCGACCTCGCCGACGCCTACCGGGCCCTGCTCGGCGGCGGCCCGGCACGGCCGGAGCCGCCGATCCAGTACGCCGACTACGTGGCCTGGCTGGAGGAGTCGCTCGCGGGCGAGCCGATGCGCGAGCTCGTGGCCCACTGGCGGGGCGCGCTGTCCGGGACCACCCCGCTCGCGCTGCCCGTCGACCGGCCGAGGGGGACCGCGCGCCGCATGGCGGGCGGACGCCTGGAACTGGTGCTCGACGCCGCCGAGGTGGCCGGGCTGGACGCGCTGGCCGCGGGCTGGTCGGCGACCCGGTTCATGGTGCTGCTGACCGCGTTCAAGGTGGCGCTGGCCCGCGTCACCGGCCAGGACGACGTGGCCGTCGGCACGCCGGTCGCGGGCAGGCACCACCCCGACGCCGAGGAGCTGATCGGCTTCTTCGCCAACACCCTCGTGCTGCGCACCCGACTGCCGCTGGCGGAGGGGTTCGGGGCCGCCGTGGCCGCGGTCCGGCACACCTGCCTGGAGGCGTTCACGCACCAGCGGATGCCGTTCGACCGGCTGGTGGAGGAGATGCGCCAGCCGCGCGTGCTGGACCGCAACCCGCTGTTCGACGTGATGTTCTCGCTCCAGGACACGCCGTCGTTCGCCGTCGAGCTGCCCGAGCTGACCATGACGCCCGTCGAGCTCGTCACCACGTCGGCGAAGTTCGAGCTGTGGCTGACGGTCCTGCCGCACGCCGACGGGCTGCTCCTGCGCCTGGACCACGACCGCGACCTGTACGACACCGACACGGCCCACGCGGTGCTCGACCTCTACCGCCGCGTGCTCACCGAGGTGCGCCGCGATCCCGACGCCGTCTCCGGGACGCTGCCGAAGGCGGACGACGCCGAGCGGGCCGTCGTGGAGAGCTGGGCCACCGGTCCACATCGGACGGTGCCGGACGGCACGGTCCTCGACCTGCTGGGGAACGCGGTCGTGCGGGAGGGCGGCGTCGAGCTGTCGTCCGCCGAACTGCGCGCCCGCGCCGCGGAACTGGCCGACCTGCTGCGCGAGGAGGGCATCGGCGGACCGGACGTCGTCGTGGCCACCCCGCCGGTCACCTCCACGGCGCTGGTCGTCGCCGCGCTGGCCGTGTTCGAGGTCGGGGCCGTGCTGTCCTTCGGTGAACGCCACCCCCGAGACGGCGCGTTCGTCAAGCGCCGCGGCGACGACTGGGTGATCACCACGGGCCCGCGGTTCGACCCCACCGGGCCGAGCGCGCCCGGTCCCGACAGCCCGGCGTGGCGGGCGGGAGCGGTGTTCTCCCACCGCGCGCTGCTCGCCGCGGTCACCGCGCTCGCCGACCGGCTCGCGCTCACCCCGGCCGACGACGTCGTCCTGCTGGCGGGCACCAGCCCGGACCTCGTGGACGTCCTGCTGGCGCTGACCTCGGCGCGCGCACTGGTGATCGGCGCCGACGGCGCTCCCGACGGCGCGTTCGTCGTCGCCCCGCCGCCGACGTGGCGGCGGGTGCTCACCGAGGGGTGGACGCCACCGGCGGGCGCGCGGCTGGTGTGCCGCGGCACGGTCGTCGCCGACGACCTCGTGCGGATGCTCGACCGGACCGGCCACCCGGTGCTGGTCGGCCGGGACACCCCCACGTCCGCCGCCCCGGTGGGACTGGGCCCGGACGGGGCGCCGCTGGCGAACACCACCCGCCGCCTGCTCGACGGCACCGGAGCCCCGGTCCCGATCGGCACGGTCGGCGAGCTGCACCTGGCGGGCCCGGCCGTGGCCGGGAGCGGCTCGGACGGCTCCGCCGCGACGGCCACCGGCGAGCGCTACCGCTACAGCCGCCGCGGTGACCTGCGGTTCGTGGGCTACGCCGACGAGCGGCTCGTCGCGGGCGACCACCTGGTCGTGCCGAGCCGGATCGAGGGCGTGCTCACCGGTGTCGAGGGCGTGCGGTCCGCGGCCGTCGTCGCGGGCGAGGTCGGCGGCGCCACGAGGCTCGTCGGCTGGCTCGTCCTCGACGGCGCCCGCGCGGCGGGGTCCCCGCGCGAGCACGACGAGTTCGCCGCGACCGTGCGCACCCGCGCGCTGGCGGCCCTGCCTGCGCACGAGGTGCCCGAGGCGTTCGGCGTGGTGCCCGAGCTGCCGCGCCTCGCCGACGGCGCCGTCGACCGCGCCGCGCTCGTCGCGCTGGCCGCCCTGCGCGGGCAGTCCCTGCTCGGCGCGGTCGACGCCACACCGCCCCGCAACCGGGTCGAGCGCGTCGTCGTCGCGATCTTCAAGGACACGCTGCCGGTGCAGGAGTTCGGCGTGCACGCCGACTTCTTCGCGCTCGGCGGCCACTCGATGCTCGCCGCCAGGGTCATCGGCAGGGTGCGCGACCAGTTGGGCGTGCTCGTGCCGGTGCGCGACTTCTTCCGCAGGCCGACCGCGGCCGGACTCGCCGAAGCCGTGGCGGCGCTGGAGAACGACCGGGCGCGCGGCCCGGCGGACAAGGCCACCGCGGTGCGGGGCCAGCTCGACGGCATGACCGACAAGGAGGTCGAGCAGCTGCTGCGGCAGCTCGGCTGACCGAACCCCTTGGCCGACCAAAACCCTTGGCAGGTCACCACACCGAAGGAGACGCACGCAGATGGGCATCGACGACGCCGACACGACCTTCCAGGTCGTCGTCAACGACCAGGACCAGTACTCGATCTGGTTCGCCGACCGCGATCTGCCCGCGGGGTGGACGGCGGACGGAACCACCGGAAGCAAGCAGGAGTGCCTTCAGCACATCGAGAAGGTGTGGACCGACATGCGACCCCGCTCGGTCCGCGACCGCGTCAGCTAGTCCAGCCCGAACCCAAACGACAGGAGTGCCCGATGAGCCAGCAGCACGAGCTGGAATCCATGACGCCGGAGGAGAAGCGCGCGCTGCTCGCCCAGCTCCTGGACGGTTCCGCCGAGGCCACGCCCAGCAACCTCTCCCTGGAGCAGCGCAGGCTGTGGATGCTGCTCCAGCTGGACGACAGCAAGCCGTGGCAGGTCAGCACCGCGGTGCGGCTGTCCGGTGACATCGGCCCCGCTGCCATGCAGCAGGCCCTGACCGCCGTCGTGCAGCGCCACGAGGTGCTGCGCACGACCTTCCGCGAGGTCGACGGCCACCCGCTGGGCACCACCGTCCCCGCGGTCACCCTGCGGCTGCCGGTCGTGGACGTGGATGCCGCCGACCTCGACGCCGAGCTGGCCCGCGTGGTCGCCTCCGAGACCCGGCTGCGGTTCGACCTGGCCAAGGGGCCGCTCATCAGGGCCTCGCTGCTCAGGGCCGCCGCGGACGACCACGTCCTCGTGCTGACCCTGCACCAGATGGTCGCCGACCGCCGCTCGGTCAAGCTGCTCGCCGACGAGGTGCTCACCCGCTACACCGCGCTCGTCGACGGCACCTCCGGCGACGTGCTGGCCACCCCGGTCGACTTCCACTCGCTGGTCAGCGCCCAGCGCGACTGGGTCAACAGCGACGACGCGACCAAGGACATCGACTACTGGCGCGACCAGCTGGCCGCGCTGACCCCGCTCGACCTGCCGACCGACCGCCCCAGGCCGCCGCTCAAGACCATCCACGGCGACTCGGTCACCGTCCCCGTGGCGCGGGGACTGGCCGACGCCGTGACGGCGTACGGCGCCGAGTCGGGCCACGGCCCGTCCGAGGTGCTGCTGTCGGCGTACGTCGCGGTGCTGTCGCGGTACTCGCAGCAGCGCGACCTCGCGGTCGGTGTCCCGGTACCCGCGTCCTGGCACTCCGACGGCGCGAACCTGGTGGGACCGCTGGAGAACACGGTGCCGCTGCGGATCGAGCTCGGTGACGCCGACTCGCTGTCGCGGCTCGCGCCCAGGGTGGGTGCCGTCCACGCCGAGGCGCTGACGCACGCCCGCCTGTCGTTCGACCGGATCGTCGAGGCCGCGCAGCCCCAGCGCGACCTCAGCCGCACGCCGCTGTTCCAGACCTCCTTCACCTTCGAGGAGGAGGCGGGCTCCCGCGAGGTCCCCGGCGCCGCGGCGTCGCCGCTCGACCTGCCGACCACGTGGACACCGCACGACATCGACCTCTACGCGGTGCGCCGCGACGGCGAGCTGACCCTGCGGGCGCAGTACAACACCGACCTGTTCGACCGCTCGACGGTCCTGCGGTTCCTCGGCCACGTCCTGCTGCTGCTGGAGAAGGCGGTCGCCGACCCGGCGCTGCCGCTGGCCGAGGTCCCGCTGCTCACCGACCGCGAACGCGAGCAGGTCGTCGGCGAGTGGAACGCCACCGACCTGGAGCACGACCGCACCAGGACCCTGCACGGCCTGGTCGAGGCCGCCGCCGCCGCCAACCCGACGGCCATCGCGCTCGCCGCGGACGGCGTCGAGCTGACCTACGCCTCGCTCGACGGCCGTGCCAACGCGCTGGCCGCCGCGCTGGTCGAGGCCGGTGCGGGCGTGGGCTCCCGCGTCGGCGTGCTGGTCGACCGCTCGGTGCACGCCGTGGTCGGCCTGCTCGGCGCGCTCAAGGCGGGCGGCGCGTACGTGCCGCTCGACCCGACCTACCCCGCGGACCGCCTGTCGTTCATCACCAACGACGCGGGCATCAGCCAGTTCGTCGGCCGCGCCGACGCGCTGGACGGCCTGCCGGAGGAGCTCGCGGGGATCGGCCGGATCGCCATCCCGACCGAGGACGGCGAGCACGCGCCCGTGTCGTCCGCGGTGGACGTCGACGACCTCGCCTACGTCATCTACACCTCCGGCTCCACCGGCCGCCCCAAGGGCGTGGCCGTCGAGCACCGCGCGATCGTGCACTCCACGGCGGCCCGCTCCGCCGTCGAGGCACCCGGTCTGCCCGAGCGGTACCTGGTCCTCGCGCCGCTGACGTTCGACGCCGCGGGCGGCGGCCTGTACTGGACGCTGGGCCGCGGCGGCACGGTCGTGTTCCCGACCGAGGCCGAGGTCCTCGACCCCCGTCTGCTCGGCAGGCTCATCCGCGGCAAGCGGATCACCCACCTCGACGGCGTGCCGTCGCAGTACGCGGTGCTGCTGGAGACCGACCTCGAACCGCACGACTCGCTGCGCACCACGATCGTCGCGGGCGAGGCGCTCCCGCCGAGCCTGGTGGCCGAGCACTTCCGCCGCTCGCCGAACACGGCGCTGTTCAACGAGTACGGCCCGACCGAGGCGTCCGTGTGGGCCACGGTGCACCCGGTGTCGCCGTCCGACGCCAAGCTGCCGAGGGTGCCCATCGGCAAGCCCATCCCCAACGGCCGGATCCACCTGCTGGACAAGCGGTTCAACCCGGTGCCGCCCGGTGTGCCCGGCGAGCTGTACATCGGCGGCGACGGCGTGGCCCGCGGCTACGCCAACCGACCGGCGATGACCGCCGAGCGGTTCCTGCCGGACCCGTTCACCGCCGAGCCCGGCGCGCGGCTCTACCGCACCGGCGACCTCGCCCGCTACCAGGCCGACGGCACGATCGAGTTCCTCGGCCGCACGGACACCCAGGTCAAGATCCGCGGCTTCCGCATCGAGCTGTCCGAGATCGAGAACGTCGTGCTGCGTCACCCGCTGGTGGCCGAGGCCGTCGTGACCGTGCGGGAGGACCAGCCGGGCGTGCAGCGCCTGGTCGCCTACGTGGTGCCGGTCATCGGCCGGGTGCTGACCCAGGAGACGCTGGTCAACCACGTCATCGGCCAGGTGCCGGACTACATGGTGCCCAGCGGCTTCGTGACGCTGGAGCGGATGCCGCTCACCCGGCACGGCAAGATCGACACCGCCGCGCTGCCCGCCCCGCAGGAGATCGCCGCCAGCGGGTTCGTCGAGCCGGCCAGCCAGCTCGAAGCGGGCATCGCGGAGACGTTCGCCTCCGTGCTCGGCCTCCAGCACATCAGCGCCACGGCGGACTTCTTCGCGCTGGGCGGCAACTCGCTGCTGGTGGCCAGGCTCGCCGCGCAGCTCTCCCGCGAGAACGACATCGAGCTGCCGATCGACGAGGTCTTCCGCGTCCCCACGGTGCAGGGCATCGCGCGGGTCGTCGAGACGCACCAGCGCGACCGCAACGACGTCGACAGCGCGGCGCTCTACGCCCAGCAGGTCGCCGAACTCGTCGCCGACGTGAAGCTGGACCCCGCCATCAAGCCCGACGGGCTGCCGAGGGCCGACTGGTTCGCGCCGAAGAACGTCCTCGTCACCGGCGCCACCGGCTACCTCGGGGTGTTCATCGCCGTCGAGCTGGTCAAGCGCACCGACGCCACGGTGCACTGCCTCGTCCGCGGCGAGAGCCCCGACGCGGCGTGGGACCGGCTGGAGGAGACGTTCCGCAAGTACCGCGCGTGGGACGAGTCCTACCGCTCGCGCATCAAGGTCGTCGTCGGCGACCTCGCCAAGCCGTACCTCGGCCTGTCGAAGGAGGAGTTCGACGGCCACGCCGCCACGCTCGACTCGATCTACCACAGCGGCGCCATCGTCAACTTCACCTACCCGTTCGAGGCGATGAAGGCCGCGAACGTGCTCGGCACCGAGGAACTGCTGCGGCTGTGCACGAACACCACCCTCAAGGCGTTCCACCTCGTGTCCAGTGTGGACGTCTTCATGGGCACCGGTGCCGCGCGGCCGTTCACCGAGGACGACCTCGGCGACCACCCGGTGAAGGTCCCGACCGGCTACCCGCGCACCAAGTGGGTCGCCGAGAAGATCACCGTCATCGCCCGCGACCGCGGTGTGCCGGTGACGATCCAGCGCCCGTGGATGATCACCGGCCACACGAAGACCGGTGCGTCGCACGACACCGACTACCTCTACGTGTACCTCAAGGGCTTCCTCGACCTGGGCGTCCTGCCGCTCTACAACGACGTGATCAACGCGGTGCCGGTCGACTACACCGCCGAGGCGATCGTCTACACGTCGCTGCGCGAGGAGAACCTCGGCAAGAACTTCAACATCACCAACCGGGAACCCACGACGATGCAGCAGTGCTACCAGTGGCTGCGGTCGTTCGGCTACGACCTCAACGTCGTGGCCGAGGAGGAGGCCCGCAGGCAGGCGCTGGAGGTGGACGAGGACCACATCCTCTACCCGCTCACCCCGCTCCTGCGCGTGGCCTCGATGCGGCACGCCGCGCTCGACCCCGAGTTGCAGCAGCAGGTCGACCCGCTCGAGGAGTGCAAGGTGCTGCTGGAGGCGCTGGAGGGGTCCGGCATCGAGTGCCCGCCGGTCAACGAGCAGTGGGCCCACTCGTGCTTCCGGTTCCTCGTGGAGAACGGATACCTGCCCGCACCTCAGGACGTCGTGCGCTGAAGCGAGAGAGGCACGTCATGGAAGGAACACCGACAACGACGACCGCGGTCCAGCGGACCGTCCGCTACCTGGACCTGTCCTCCATCGACACCAAGGACGTCGACACGTTCACCCGCAACGTCGCGGCCGACCACGGCAGCGCCACCTCCCCGGCGCTGCTGGCCGCGGCGGCGGGCCTGGCGCAGAGGCTCCCGCAGGGCCTGGTCGACGAGCTGAGGGACTTCCGGCTGCACGAGCCCGCCGCCGCCCTGGTGGTGCGCGGGCTGCGCATCGACGACGCCGAGATCGGTCCGACACCCCTGGACTGGCGGGAGGTCCCCACCCCGGAGCGGGTGGCGGCCCTCACGGCGCACGAGGTCTACCTGGTGCTGGTGGCCAGCCTGCTCGGCGACATCTTCGGGTGGTCGACGTTGCAGAACGGCAAGCTCCTGCACAACGTGGTGCCGATGCCCGCCGAGCAGCGCGAGCAGAGCGGTCACGGCACCGTGAAGCTGGAGTGGCACACCGAGGACGGGTTCCACCCGCACCGGTGCGACTACCTCCTGCTGCTCGGTGTCCGCAACCACGACGCCGTCCCGACGACGGTGGCGAGCATCGACGAGGTGGACATCGCCGCGCGGCACCGGGAGGTGCTGGCGGAACCCCGGTTCCTCATCCTGCCCGACAACGAGCACGTCAACCGGGCCCGTGCCCTCGTGGAGGGCACGGACCGTATCCACAGCATCCAGCGGATGCGGGAGAGCCCCGATCCCAGCGCCGTCCTGTTCGGCCACCCGGACGCGCCGTACCTGCGCATCGACCCGGCGTTCATGACGGCGCGTCCGGGCGACACCGAGGCCGCGGAGGCCTTGGACGCGCTGGTCTCGGCGCTGGACGCGAACCTGACCGAGATCGCGCTGGGGGCGGGCGACCTGCTCGTCGTCGACAACTACAAGGCCGTGCACGGCCGGAGCGAGTTCCGCGCCCGGTACGACGGCACCGACCGGTGGCTGAAGAAGGTCATCGTCACCAGGGACCTGCGCAGGTCGCGCCGCTACCGCGCGGCGGCCCACGAGCGGGTCCTGCTCTGAGCGGGTCGTCCGGGGTGGCGTTCCGCGCCCCCCCCGCCGGCCCGTCCACCCCCCCCCAGGAGGAGGAGACC
>NZ_DBNGPQ010000122.1:0-106703 GCF_057122925.1 Umezawaea sp.
CAGCGGCGGGAGCGCGACCTTCGAACTGGTGCACGGTCCGCTGCGCCGCCTGGCCGAGTCGGCGGCGAAGGACCCGACGACGCCGCACGTCCTCATCATCGACGAGATCAACCGGGCGAACCTCCCCAAGGTGTTCGGGGAGCTGTACTTCCTGCTGGAGTACCGCGACGAGGCGATCGACCTCCAGTACTCGCCGGGCGACCGGTTCACCTTGCCCGCCAACGTCTTCGTCATCGGCACGATGAACACCGCCGACCGGTCGATCGCGCTGGTGGACGCCGCCATGCGGCGCCGGTTCGCCTTCGTCGAACTCCACCCGGACCTCCCTCCGGTCAAGGACCTGCTCGCGCGGTGGGCGTCGGCCAACGGCAAGGACGACGGACGAGCGGAGCTGCTGGCCAAGCTCAACGCCGCCATCGGGGACGACCGGGAGTTCAAGATCGGCCCGTCGTACCTGATGAAGCCGGATGCGGACCACGGCCTCGACCTCGTCTGGGAGCACTCGATCCTCCCGCTGCTCGAAGAGCACTACTACGAGCGTCTGTCCCGGCAGCGGGTGCACGACACCTTCGGCCTCGACGCGGTCCGCGCACTCCCGTGATCGTCCTGCCGGAGAACTCCGGGACGGGCAAGACCGTGCCGCTCACCCCGGCCCAGGTGGTCTACCTGAAGGGGTGCGGTCTGGTCGACGTCCGACCCAGCGGCGCCGACTTCACCCTGATCCCCAGGTCCAAGCGGGTGGGAGCCGTCCACGCCCACGGCCTCGACGTCGTGGTGACGCCGAAGGTGACCGTCCCGCGCCTGCTGTTCCTGCTCGGCTACGCGCTCAACCCCGGCTTCCGCCCGGAGAACGTCGAGGGCGTGGAGGCGGACGGGCTGTGGGCCGTCGTCGCGGAGACCCTGTGCCGCACCGTCGAACGGGCACTGGCCAGCGGCGTGCTCCTCGGCTACACCTCGCAGGACGTGACGAGCACGGTGATCCGCGGGCGCATCCGGGTCGGCGACCAGCTCGCGCGGCGGCCCGGTCGTGCGGTGCCGGTCGAGATCACGCACGACGAGTACACGGTGGACACCCCGGAGAACCGGGTGCTGCGGGCGGCGGTCGGCCGGATGCTCGCGGTTCCCCGCGTCGACGAGGGGATCAGGACCCGGCTGCGGCACCTGCGCAACCGGCTCACCGGCGTCTCACCCCTGGCCGCCGGGGCACCGCTGCCGCAGTGGCGACCGAACCGGCTCAACACCGCGTACCACCCGGCCCTGCGGATCGCGGACCTGGTGCTGAGGACGCTCTCGTTCGAGGTGGGGGAGGACGGCCTGTCGATCGCCGCCTTCGTCGTCAACATGGAGAAGGTCTTCGAGGACTTCGTGACCACCGCGTTGACCGAGGCGTGGAGTTCCGGGCCGGGGCGGACCGAG
Organism: Umezawaea sp.; assembly: GCF_057122925.1. Classification (NCBI taxonomy): domain Bacteria; kingdom Bacillati; phylum Actinomycetota; class Actinomycetes; order Pseudonocardiales; family Pseudonocardiaceae; genus Umezawaea; species Umezawaea sp. Next base: position 1,417 of record NZ_DBNGPQ010000122.1, read on the forward strand.
GGTCAGTACCCGGTGAAGCTCGACACCGGCGGTGCGATCTCGATGAACGTCGACGTGGTGCACCTGGTGGACGACGTGCCCCGGTTCGTCGTGGACGCCAAGTACAAGCTGGAGAGCGCGTCGGGCCGCTACCCGACCACGGACCTCTACCAGGTGCTCGCCTACTGCACCGCGCTCAGGGTCGACCGGGCCTGGCTCGTCTACGCCAGCGGCACCACCGGCGCCACGCCGCGGCGCATCCACAACTCGCCGATCACGATCACCGAGTACCCGCTGGACCTGGACGTGTCGCCGGAGGAGCTCATCGCCCAGGTCGAGCGCCTCGCGCGGTCGGCGTGGGCGTAGCCAACCCCGTCACTCGGGGCGGATCGCGTACGCCCTCGGGTACTTCCGGCCCGGCGTCGGTGTCGGTGAGCCGGTGAACGACACCCGCGTGCCGTTGGGCAGCACGGCGTGGTCCTCCGGGAGGTCGTCGCGCGAGACGAACCAGGACCCGCCGCGGGTGTCGGTGATGAACCCGTGCGACTGCCCGGCCCGCCACCCGGTCACGGTGCCGCGCCTGCGGCCGCGCGGTGTGCCGACGGGGGAGGCGACGGCCTCCGTCGACCGCACGAACGGGCTGCGCAGGGGGTAGTCGGGGCGGTCGGCGGGTGCGAACAGGGCGTCGAACGAGGGGGTGGACGTGGCCGCGGCGCGCAGCGGGGCCGCGGTGCGCGGTGTCCAGGCGGGCGGTGGCGCGCCGGGCGACGACCTGATGTCGACGACCGGCACGACCACGTGCACGCCGCGGGCGGACAGCCGCTTCGCCAGCGGGGCGAAGTCGGCGTCGCCGGTGACCAGCACGACCCACTCCAGCGGCACGGTCGTGGCGCGCTCCCACGCCTCCAGTGCGAAGTGGACGTCGACGCCCTTCTCCTTGCCGCCGTGCAGGGGGAGGTCGTGCCGGGTGATCCCGGCGGTGGCCAGGACGTTGTCGAACGACGTGGCGGGCGTCTGGATGCGTCCGCGCACGTAGTGCGCCTCGGGCACCAGGCAGTCGGCGAGGGGCGTTCCGGTCTCGGTGTGGGCGTACCAGCGCAGCGCGTCGTGGAAGCCGTCGAGCGCGATCCTGGCCGCCCGCTGGTGCGCGGTGGCGTAGAAGTCGCTCAGGTACGCGAACCAGGTGCCGTCGTAGAACACGCCGATGCGCTTGATCTGCCCCACCGGCGGAACCCTACCGCGCGCCGCCCGGCGGGCTCAGGACCCGACGAGTTGCGGGTACGCGTCGGTGACGGACTTGGCCGGGGCCGCCTTCGCCTCGCGGGCCGGCTCGCCGACGACGACCTCGTGGGCGCCCTTCTCGATCCCGTCCAGCGTCTCGTTCGCGACCCGCGAGGGCGCCAGCTTCGGCACGTCCACCGCCGCGGTCAGGTCCGTGTCGATGTAGCCCGCGTGCACGGCGACGACCTGCGTGCCCTGCCCGGCCAGGTCGAGGCGGGTCGAGTTGGTGGCCGACCACGCCGCCGACTTGGTCGCGGCGTACCCGCCGAGGAACGACGAGCCGCGCCACGACAGGTCCGACAGGACGTTGGCGACGACGCCCCCGCCGTTGGCCGCGAGCACGGGCGCGAAGGCGCGGCTCACGGCGATCAGGCCGAAGTAGTTCACGTCCATCAGCCTGCGCAGCTCGGCGTCGGAGCCGAGCACCGGTTCGAGCGAGCCGATCCCGGCGTTGTTGACCAGCAGGGTCACGTCACCGGCCCGGCGCACGGCGGCGGCGATCGTGGCGTCGTCGGTGACGTCGAGGTGCAGCGCCGTGACACGGGGGTCGGTGACGGTCGAGGTGTCCCGCACCCCCGCGTAGACCTTCGCCGCGCCGCGGTCGAGCAGCGCCTGCACGTACGCCGCGCCGAGGCCGCGGTTCGCGCCGGTGACCAGTGCCACCGCACCTGGGATCCGCATCGGGGTGCCCTTCGTCGAACGAGTTGGTCTGGTGATGAGACTGACCGTAGCACGGTAAGTCTGGTTAAGCGACTAACTGGGTCTGGTGACACGACTGAGGTAGGCTGGCGGCGTGTTGCACCGCGAGTACCAGACGCAGGTCTGCTCGGTCGCGCGCTCGCTGGAGGTCGTCGGCGAGCGGTGGTCGCTGCTGATCGTCCGCAGCGTCCTCCAGGGCGTCGTCCGCTTCGACGACCTCAAGGAGGCGCTGGGCATCACCCGCAGCGTCCTCACCACGCGCCTCCAGCACCTCTGCGCCGAGGGCGTGCTGGAGCGCACGCCGTACAGCGACCGGCCGCCGCGCTTCGAGTACCGCGTCACCGAGAAGGGCGCGGAGCTGTGGCCCCTGCTGGCCCACCTGCTGCGCTGGGGCGACAAGTACTACCCCGAGCCCGCGGGCGCGCCGCTGCTGGTGGAGCACGCCGAGTGCGGCGGGGCACCCGACGGGAACCTGGTCTGCGACCGGTGCGGCACGTCGCTGCGCGCGGCGAACGTCGAGGTCAGGCCGGGGCCGGGCAGCCCGGCGGTGGCCGAGGGCTGAGGCCCGGCGAGTCGGCCGGTCCGGCGCCGCTCGGGCCGCGGGCGGGCGTCGCCCGCGACCACTGGATCCCGATCGGCGACCCAGGGGTAGCATCGGGTGCATGGCCGACGTCAGGATGCAGGGCTCGACCTGCTCCGTCACCAGGAGCCTCGGGGTCCTCGGCGAGAAGTGGACCTTCCTCGTGCTGCGGGACGCGCTGGTCGGCACGACCAGGTTCGCCGACTTCCGCCAGTCCCTCGGCGTCGCGGCCGACGTGCTCAGCGACCGGCTGTCGACGCTGGTGGAGTTCGGCGTCATGACCAAGGTGCCCTACCAGGAGCCGGGCAGCCGGATGCGGTACGAGTACCACCTGACCGACGCGGGCCGTGCGCTGCACGTCGTCGTCGGCGCGCTCCAGCAGTGGGGCGACGAGCACCTGCCGTGGCCCGAGGGGCGCAGCATCGAGCGCCGGGCGCGCCGGACCGGCAGGCCGGTGCACGTGGCGTTCATCGACGACCTGGGCTACGAGGTGCCCGCCGACGACGTCGAGACGATCCGCACGGACGTCTACCCGGCGCGCTAGCCGGGGGGATCTTGGGCGCGGCGGACGAGTGCGGGGGCGACCACTGGTCCTTCCGCACCAAGACACGCGCGACCGGGTTCGGGAGGCTTCGGTAGGAGGACCTACCGAAGGAGAACCCGGTGACCCGTCGCCAGCGCACCGACGACCTGACCTCGTTCGCGGTACCGGAGCAGCCCGCGCTGTCCCCCGACGGGGAGCGGGTCGCCTACGTGCTCCGCACCGTCGACGCGGAGGCGGACCGGACCGATCGCGCGCTCTGGGCGGTGGGCACCCGGACGGGCTCGCCCCGGCGCCTCACCGGGGGACGGGCCGACACCGCGCCCGCGTGGTCGCCGGACGGGACGCGGCTCGCGTTCCTGCGGGCGCAGGACGGGCCCGCGCAGGTGTGGCTGCTGCCCGCCGACGGCGGTGAACCGGAGCGGGTCACGTCGCTCCCGCTCGGCGCGGGCGCGCCGGTGTGGAGCCCGGACGGGACGCGGATCGCGTTCGGCGCGGCCGTGGACCTGCACGCCGCGGACGGCGAGGACGACGGGGCGCGGGCACGGCGCGCGGGTGCGCCGGTCGTGGCCGACCGGCTGGACTACCAGGCCGACGGGGCGGGCCTGCTGCGCACGCTGCGCACGCACCTGCACGTCCTCGACGTCCGGACCGGCAGGACCGAGCGGGTCACCGACGGCGACTGGCACGCGGGCGACCCGGCCTGGTCGCCGGACTCCACCAGGCTCGCGCACTCCGCGAGCACGGCGGCGGACGGGGACCTCGTGCTCCGGGCCCCGGTGCACGTCGTCGACCTCGCCGACGGCACGTCGCGGCCCGTCGGCCTGCTCGACGGGTACGGCGGTCCGGTCACCTGGACCCCGGACGGCGCCGCGCTGCTGGTCGTCGGCACGGTCGGGCCGCCCACCGGCCACGCGGGCCTGCTGCGCGTGCCGCTGGACGGGTCGTCGCCGGTCGACCTCGCGGCCCCGCTGGACCGCAACGTCATGCCCGGCGGTCCCGGCTACCCCGGAGCCCTGCCCCGGTGGGTCGACGACGGCCGGAGCGTGCTCTTCTGCGCCCGCGACCGCGGCTGCACCCACCTGTACTCGGTGCCCCTCGACGGCGGCGGAGGTCCGGTCCCCGTGCTCGCGGGCGCCGGGCGGGTCGTGTCCGGCGTGTCCACCGCGGACGGCACGGCCGCCGTGGTGCTCGCGACGCCGGACTCCTACGGCGAGGTCGTCACCGTCGACCTGGCGACGGGGGAGGAGTCCGTGCTCACCGCGCACGGTTCCCCGGCCGACGTGGAGCTGTTCCCCCGCGTGGAGCGCGAGTTCACGATCTCCGACGGGACCACCGTGCAGGGGTGGCTCATCGGCGACACCTCCGCGGGGGGCCCGCTGCTGCTGGACGTCCACGGCGGACCGCACAACGCGTGGAACGGCGCGGCCGACGAGGTCCACCTCTACCACCAGGAGCTGGCCGCGCGCGGCTGGACCGTGCTGCTGCTCAACCCGCGCGGCAGCGACGGCTACGGCGAGCGCTTCTACACGGCGGCGCTGGGCGGCTGGGGCGAGGAGGACGCGGCGGACTTCCTCGAACCCCTCGACCAGCTGGTCGCCGAGGGCGTCGCCGACCCGCGGCGGCTGGCCGTGACCGGGTACAGCTACGGCGGGTTCATGACCTGCTACCTCACCAGCCGCGACGACCGGTTCGCCGCCGCGGTGGCGGGGGGCGTGGTCAGCGACCTCACCAGCATGGCGGGCACGGCCGACGTCGGGCACTTCCTCGCCGAGCTGGAGCTGGGCGGCCTGCCCTGGTCCGACCGCGACCGGTACGAGGCGATGTCGCCGTTCGCGCGGGTCGACCGCGTGCGCACGCCGACGCTGGTCGTGCAGGGCGCGGCCGACGTCCGCTGCCCGATCGGCCAGGCCCAGCAGTGGTACGCGGCGCTGCGCGAGCAGGGCGTGCCGACCGGGCTGGTGCTCTACCCGGAGGGCAGCCACCTCTTCATCCTCGAAGGCCGCCCGTCGCACCGCGTGGACTTCAACCGCCGGATCGTCGACTGGGTCGAGCGCTACGCGGGTGACGTCGCCGGGCCGCGCAGGCCCCGGATCGACGCCGAGCACTGGCGGCGCAGGCTCGGCGCGCTGGCCGAGCGCCACCGCGTTCCCGGTGCCGCGCTGGGGATCCTGCGGCTGCGCCCCGGCGGTGAGGACGAGCTGGTCGAGGCCGCGCACGGGGTGCTGAACCTCGACACCGGTGTGGAGACGACCACCGACTCGCTGTTCCAGATCGGGTCCATCTCGAAGGTCTGGACGGCGACGGTCGTCCTGCAACTGGTCGACGAGGGCCTGCTCGACCTGGACGCGCCGATCTCCGACGTGCTGCCGGAGCTGCGGCTGGCCGAACCGGACGTCACCAAGACCGTGACCATGCGGCACCTGCTCACCCACACCAGCGGCATCGACGGCGACGTCTTCACCGACACCGGGCGCGGCGACGACTGCCTGGAGAAGTACGTGGCGCTGCTCGCGGACGTGGCCCAGAACCACCCGCTCGGCGCGACCTGGTCCTACTGCAACTCCGGCTTCTCGCTGGCGGGCCGTGTGGTCGAGAAGCTGACCGGCGGCACGTGGGACCAGGCCGTGCGGGACCGGCTCCTCACCCCGCTCGGCCTGGAGCGGACGGTCACGCTGCCGGAGGAGGCCCTGCTGCACCGCGCGGCCGTCGGCCACGTCGGAGAGGGCGAGCAGCTCGTCACGGCGCCGCGGTGGGGGCTGCCGCGGTCGGTCGGACCGGCCGGGCTGATCACCTCCGCGGTGGCCGACGTCCTCGGCTTCGCCAGGATGCACCTCACCGGCGGCCTCGCGCCCGACGGCACGAGGGTGCTCGCCGGGTCGAGCGCCGAGGCGATGGCGGCGCACCAGGCGGACGTGCCGGAGAAGTTCACCCTCGGGGACTCGTGGGGGCTCGGCTGGATCCGGTTCGACTGGGACGGCCGCAGGCTGATCGGCCACGACGGGGCGACGATCGGGCAGAACGCCTTCCTGCGGCTGCTGCCCGACGAGGGCCTGGCGGTGGTGCTGCTCGTCAACGGCGGCAACAGCCGCGACCTGTTCCAGGAGCTGTACGGCGAGGTCTTCGCCGAACTGGCGGGCGTGACCGTGCCGACGCCCCTCGAACCGCCCGCGGAGCCCGTGGCCGTCGACGTGACCCCGCTGCTGGGCACCTACGAGCGGGCGGGCGCCCGGCTGGAGGTCCTGGACGGCCCGGTGCTGCGCACGACCGTGACCGGAGCGCTGGCCGACCTCGCGCCCGAGCCGACGCAGGAGTACGAGATGAGGGCCGTGCGCGAGAACCTGTTCGTGGTGAAGGACCCGAAGGTGCGCACCTGGACGCCCGTGTGGTTCTACTCGCTGCCGACCGGCGAGCGGTACCTGCACTTCGGTGTGCGCGCCACCCCGAAGGTGGGCTGAGGTGTTCCAGGCGGTCGGCCACGACCAACTCGACCGCCCCGGCTGGTGCGGGCGGACCATGACGGAGGGCGGCGCGGTGGCGACGATGGGTCCTGTGAACGAGCAGGAACACGCCCACGCCGCGGCCACGGCCGCCGGGGTCGAGGTGCGCGACGTGACCGGGCTGGCCGACCTCGAAGCGGTGTACCGCCTCTTCGACGGGATCTGGCGGCCCGCCCCGAACAACCCGCCGGTGACGACCCACCTGCTGCGCGCGCTGTCCAAGGCGGGCAACTACGTGGCGGGCGCGTTCGACGGGCCGGTGCTCGTGGGGGCCTGCGTCGGCTTCCTCGGGGCACCCGCGGGGCACGTGCTGCACAGCCACGTGGCGGGTGTGGCGTCGAGCGCGCTCGGCAGGCACGTCGGGTTCGCGCTCAAGCTGCACCAGCGCGCGTGGGCGGCCGAGCGCGGGATCGGGGAGGTCGAGTGGACCTACGACCCGCTGGTCGCGCGCAACGCGCACTTCAACATCACCAAGCTGGGGGCGCGGCCCGCGGAGTACCTGGCGAACTTCTACGGCGACATGGCCGACGACATCAACGGCGGCGACGACAGCGACCGGCTGCTCATCCGCTGGGACCTGCGCTCCGCCGCGGTCGCGGACGCCTGCGCGGGCACGCCGGCACCCGGTGACGTGCGGGCCGAGCTGGAACGGGGCGCGGTGGTCGCCCTCGGGCGGTCCGCGCACGGCACGCCGGTGGCGGGATCGGTGGAGGGGGAGACGCTGCTGGTGGCCGTGCCGCGCGACGTCGAGGCGCTGCGTGCCGCCGATCCCGGCGGGGCGAAGGAGTGGCGGGTCGCCGTGCGCGAGGTGCTCGGCGCCGCGCTGGCGGGCGGGGGCGGGATCACCGGGTTCGACCGGGCGGGCTGGTACGTCGTGACGAACGGGAAGGGCAGTCGATGAAGCTGACCGGAGTGGAGCTGCGCCGGGTCCGGATGCCGCTGGTGGCGCCGTTCCGGACGTCGTTCGGCACCCAGACCGCGCGGGACGTGCTGCTGCTGCGGGCGGTCACCGACGAGGGGGAGGGCTGGGGCGAGTGCGTGGCGATGTCCGACCCGCTCTACTCCTCGGAGTACGTCGACGCCGCCGCGGACGTGCTGACCCGCTTCCTCATCCCGGCGCTGGGCGGGCGCGGGCGGCTCGACGCGAACGCGGTCGCGCCCGCGCTGGAACCGTTCCGGGGGCACCGGATGGCGAAGGCGGCGCTGGAGATGGCCGTGCTCGACGCCGAGCTGCGCGCGGAGGGACGGCCGCTGGCGCGGGAGCTGGGCGCCACCCGCGACCGGGTCCCGTGCGGGGTGTCGGTGGGGATCATGGACTCGATCGGCGAGCTGCTCGACGCCGTCGGCGGGTACCTCGACGAGGGGTACGTGCGGATCAAGCTGAAGATCGAGCCGGGGTGGGACGTCGAGCCGGTGCGCGCGGTGCGCGAGCGGTTCGGCGACGACGTGCTCCTCCAGGTCGACGCGAACACCGCCTACACCGCGGCCGACGCGCGGCACCTGGCCCGGCTGGACCCGTTCGGGCTGCTGCTGATCGAGCAGCCGCTGGAGGAGGAGGACCTGCTCGGCCACGCGGAGCTGGCGAAGGTGATCAGCACGCCGGTCTGCCTCGACGAGTCGATCACCTCGGCGCGGTCGGCCGCCGCCGCGATCGCGCTGGGGGCCGCGGCGATCGTCAACATCAAGCCGGGCCGGGTCGGCGGCTACCTGGAGGCCAGGCGGATCCACGACGTGTGCGCGGCCCACGGCGTGCCGGTGTGGTGCGGCGGGATGCTGGAGACCGGGCTGGGCCGGGCGGCGAACGTCGCGCTGGCCGCGCTGCCCGGCTTCACCCTGCCGGGCGACACGTCCGCCTCGGGCCGGTTCTACCGCACGGACGTCACGGCGCCGTTCGTGCTCGACGACGGTCACCTGACCGTGCCGACCGGGCCCGGCCTGGGTGTGGAGCCGCTGGCCGACGAGCTGGAGGCGGTGACCACCTCGACGGAGTGGGTGCCGGTCTGAGTCGTCCGCCCGGACGAGTGAACGACCCGATTTCGTCCGCTCCGACGAACCCCCACCCGGCCGAGGGGCCTAGGTTTCGGGTATGACCCCGCGACCGCACGCCAGCCTCGGTCGGGTGCTCGACGACCTCGGCGCGACCCTGCTGGAACTCGTCCACGGCGGGCCCGACGTGGCGCGCGCCATCGGGGGCGTCGCCATCCACGACCCGCTGGACGACGCCGCGCCGCCGCCGGACGCGCTCGTGCTGGGCGTGGGGCTGGGGTCGCCCGCGGAGATCGCCGCCCTGCTGCGCTCGCTGAGCGGTCACGCCGCGCTCGGGCTCGTGGTGCGGGCACCCGTGCCGGTGTCGGAGGAGGTGGCCGCGGCCGTCGAGGACTCCGGGGTCGCCCTGCTCGGCCTGACCCGCGGCGCGTCGTGGGCGCAGCTCGCCGCGATGCTGCGGTCGCTGCTCGCCGAGGGCGACATCGGCGGGGTGGGGCCGGAGACGTTGGGCGGAATGCCGTCCGGCGACCTGTTCGCGCTGGCCAACGCGGTCGCCGCGCTCCTGGACGCCCCCGTGACGATCGAGGACCGCGGGACGCGCGTGCTGGCGTTCTCCGGCCGCCAGGACGAGGCCGACTCGTCCAGGGTGGAGACCATCCTCGGCCGCCAGGTGCCCGAGAAGTACGCGCGGGTGCTGTTCGAGCGGGGCGTGTTCCGCGACCTGTACAGCACCGACCAGCCGGTGTACATCGAGCCGGTGACGGCGTCGTCGCTGCCCCGCGTCGCGGTGGCCGTCCGCGCGGGCGACGAGGTGCTCGGCTCCATCTGGGCCGCCGTGCGCGCACCGCTCACCGCGGACCGCACCACGGCCCTGGTGGACGCGTCCAGGCTGGTGGCGCTGCACATGCTCCGCATCCGCGCCGGGGTCGACGTGGAGCGCAGGCTGCGCACCGACCTGCTCAGCACCGCCCTCGAAGGCGGTCGGGGAGCCCGCGACGCCCTGGACCGCCTCGGCCTCGCGGGCCGTCCGGTGGTCGTGCTGGCGATGGCGACCACCCACCCCGACGGGACCACCGCCACCGAGGCCGCGCTGGCCACCGAGCGCCAGCGGCTCGGCGACGCGCTCGCGATGCACCTGAGCGCGCTGCACCCGCGCTGCGCGACCGCCCTGATCGGCGACGTCACCTACGGGCTCGTGCCGTCGACCGCCGACGGCGACGAGCGCGCCCTCACCATCGCCGCCGACTTCCTCGACCGCGTCGGCGAGCGGACCAGGGCCGTGATCGCCGTCGGTCCCGTCGCGGCCGAGACCGCCGACCTGCCCGCGGCCCGCGCCAACGCCGACCGCGCCCTGCGCGTCCTGCGCGCGGGCGGCGCCCGGCGCACCGCCCGCCTGTCCGACGTGCACGTGGAGGCGCTGGTGCTGGAGCTGCGCGACCTGGCCGCGTCGCAGGGCGACCGCCCGACCGGCGCCATCGCGAAGCTGATCGCCTACGACGAGCGCCACACCGCCAACCTGGTCGAGACCCTGAGCGCCTGGCTGGACGCCTTCGGCGACGTCATCGCCGCCTCGGCCGCCGTCCACGTCCACCCGAACACCTTCCGCTACCGGCTGCGGCGGCTGGCGGAGATCGGCGACCTCGACCTCACCGACCCGGAGGCGCGCTTCGCGGCGATGCTCCAGCTCCGCGTCCTGTCCACGTCACCGCGCACCTCTTCGCAAAGAATCGACTGACATTCGCAAATCATCATTCAGTTCATGAAACTTCCCTACATCTCCTTGTGGCTGCGCTGACCGCAACCTAAGGTCGTCTCACCCTGTCGCCGGACGGAAGAGGCGGGTTCCCGATGTCACGGAGCACCAGTGGAGTCGCCGCTCGGCGGTGGACGGCGGTCGTGGTCGCCTCGGTGGCCGCCGCGAGCCTGTGCGCGGTGGGCACGGCGGTCGCCTCCGCCACCCCGGTGGTCACCCGCGCGGGCCTGGCCCCGTCGCTGGTCGCGGGCCGGGGCGCGGCGGTCGCCTTCCTCGAACAGGAGGCGGAGAACGCGGTGACCACCGGCACCGTCATCGGGCCGGACCGGGACGCGTACACGCTGCCCGCGGAGGCGTCCGGGCGCAGGGCCGTCAAGCTCGTGCCGGGTCAGCACGTGGAGTTCACGCTGCCCGCCAGGGCCAACGCGGTCACCGTCCGCTACAGCGTCCCGGACGCGCCGACCGGCGGCGGCATCACCGCGCCGCTGGACGTGTCGGTGAACGGCAGGCACAGCAGGACCGCCACCCTGACGTCGCAGTACTCGTGGCTGTACAACCAGTACCCGTTCACCAACGACCCGAACGCGGACCTGCTGCACCCGGACTGGTGGATCACCGAGTGCTCCTGCGTGCCCGCGGCGACGACGCCCGCCCCGACGATCGCGAAGCCGTTCCGCCCCAGCCACTTCTACGACGAGGTGCGGGTCAAGCTCGACCGGACCTACCCGAGGGGCGCGAAGGTGCGCCTCACCGCACCCGTCGGCACCGCCGCGGCGTGGACGGTCGTCGACCTGCTGGACTCCGAGCTCGTCGGCCTGCCGCACGTCGCCCCCACCGCCGTGAACGTGCTGCTGCTCGGCGCCGACCCGACGGGCCGCCGCGACTCCGCCCCCGCGTTCGACGCGGCCATCGCGCTGGCGAAGCGCCTGCACCGCCCGGTGTACCTGCCGCCGGGCACCTTCCAGGTGAACCGCCACATCATCGTCGACGACGTGACGATCGAGGGCGCGGGCAACTGGCACACGGTCGTCAAGGGCCGCGAGGTCGCGCTGAGCACGCCCGCGCCGGACGGTTCGGTGCACACCGGCGTCGGCTTCTACGGCCGGGACGCCTCCGCTGGCGGCAGCCGGAACGTGCACCTGTCCGGCTTCGCCATCGAGGGCGACGTCCGCGAGCGCGTCGACACCGACCAGGTCAACGGCGTCGGGGGAGCGATGAGCGACTCGACCGTCCGGGGCCTGCACATCCGCCACACCAAGGTGGGCCTGTGGTTCGACGGGCCGATGAGGAACGTCCGCGTGAGCGACAACGTGATCGTCGACCAGATCGCCGACGCCCTCAACCTCCATACCGGCGTCACGGACTCGGTGGTGTCCGGCAACTTCGTCCGCAACTCCGGCGACGACGGCCTGGCCATGTGGTCGGAGAAGACCCTGAACGCGCGCAACACCTTCGACCGCAACACCGTGCAGACGCCGACGCTGGCGAACGGCATCGCGATCTACGGCGGCGCGGACACCACCGTCTCCCGCAACCTCGTCGCCGACCCGGTCCGCGAGGGCAGCGCCGTCCACGTCGGGTCGCGCTTCGGCGCCGAGCCGTTCACCGGGTACGTGCGGATCACCGACAACACCACGGTCCGCGCGGGCACGTTCGAGCTGAACTGGAAGATCGGCCTCGGCGCGATCTGGCTCTACGCGCTCGACCGGGACATCGACGCCGACGTCCAGGTCGTCGGCGACCACTTCCTCGACAGCACCTACAACGCGATCATGCTCGTCTCCGACTTCCCGGTGAGGGACCGGTACTCGATCACGAACGTCCACTTCGCGGACATCAGGGTCGACGGGACCGGCACGTCCGTCGTCAGCGCCCGCTCGGCCGGGTCGGCGTCCTTCGAGAACGTGGACGCCCGCAACGTCGGCGCGGTCGGGATCAACAACTGCGGCTCGTTCGGCTTCACCCCGGCGGGCTCGGAGTTCTCGGTGGCCGACCTCGGCGGCAACGACGGCGGCTGGCTCGCGCCGTGGCTGCTGCCGAACACCACCACGTGCGACGACCGGCCGCCGGTCGTGCCGCCGCCCGCGCCCGCCGCCTGGTAGCCGCGTGCCCGCGGCTGTCCGAAGTAGAGTCGCGGGCCATGGAGCGGATCGCGGGATCGTTGTACGGACTGGCCTTCGGGGACGCGCTCGGCAGGCCCACGGAGTTCCTCACCGTGGCCGAGATCGACCGGAGGTTCGGCCCCACCGGGCCGGACGACCTGGAGGGCGACCCGGCGACGGTCACCGACGACACCCAGATGGCGCTCGCGGTCGCGTGGGCGCTGCACGGGGTCGACCGGTACACCGCCGAGGTCCTCGAACCGCGCCTGCGGGAGCGGTTCGTGGCGTGGGCGCACAGCCCGGAGAACGACCGCGCGCCGGGCACGACGTGCCTGCACGCGTGCGGCGGGCTCGCGGAGGGCCTGCCGTGGGTGGAGGCGACCGTCGCGGGGTCCAAGGGGTGCGGCGCCAACATGAGGGTGACCCCGGTCGGCCTGCTGCCGGGGCTCGACCTCGACGTGCTCGCCGGGGTGTCTCAGCTCCAGGCCGCGATGACCCACGGCCACCCCACGGCGCTGGCCGCGTCCGAGCTGACCGCGTACGCGACGCGGCTGCTGGTCGACGGTCTCGCGCTGGCCGACGTGCCCGCCGCGCTGCTCCAGCGCTGCGCCGACCGGCGTCGGGTGTACCAGGGCGACTGGCTCGGCGCGCTGTGGGAGGCGCCGGGTGCGACCACGCCCGCCGACTTCATCGCACGCGGCTGGGACGAGTGCGCCGAGGCCGTCCAGCGGGTGGTCGCCGCGCTGGCCGCGCCGGACGACGGCCAGGACGCGTGCCTGGCCACCGGGGCGGGCTGGATCGCGGAGGAGGCGCTGGCGACCGGCCTCTACTGCGCCCTCCGCCACGCCGACGACCCGGTCCGGTCCCTGGTGCGGGCCGCGCGCACCAGCGGTGACTCGGACTCGATCGCCGCGCTGGCCGGGGCGTTCACCGGTGCCGCGCACGGGCTGGCGGCGTGGCCCGCGGACTGGGTCGACCGCATCGAGTACGCCGACCAGCTGGCCGCGCTGACCCGGGGTGCGCACGAGCGGGCCTGAGGGTCGGCGGGCGGCCCCGTCGGGACGGCCGGACATCGACACCCCGCGGGGGTCACGCGTCCGCGGTCGGCAGGGCGGCGCGGCGGGCGAGGATCGCGAGCGTGCGCTCGCACCAGCCGGTGGTCGCCTGCTCGACCGCCCGGCCGCCCATGAGGGTGAGGTAGGGGCCGATCCGGTCGGACCCGGCCAGGAACTCCTCCTCGGTGCGGCCGTCCAGCAGCCGGGCCCGGAGCCGGTCGTAGCGGGCGAGCTTGGCGCGGGACCACTCCAGGCGCTCCTGGACCGCCGCCGCGACGGCCCGCGCGTCGCCCGCGTCCACGGCCTGGACCTTGATCAGCAGGTCGTCCCGGAGCGCGGCCGGCTTCGCGGGCTCGGTGGAGAACGCGAGCAGCTCCCGCTCCCCGGCCCCGGTGAGGGTGAACAGGCGCTTGTTCGGCCTGCGCTCCTGCTGGACGACCCGCGCCGCGATCACGCCCTCGACCTCCATCCGGTCGAGTTCGCGGTAGAGCTGCTGCGGGGTCGTCGTCCAGAAGTTCGCCACGGAGGCGTCGAAGCGCTTGGCCATGTCGTAGCCGGACGCCTCGCCCTCCAGGAGTGCGGCCAGGACCGCGTAGCGCAGAGCCATCTGGACAACCTAACAGCATGCTGACTAATGTTCGAAGTTACTAGTCAACAAGTTGTCTATGGAGGTAGCGGTGCACCCCTTCCGCAAGGCGGTCGAGGCGGGCGACCTCGACGCCGTCGAGGCGCTGCTGGCCGACGACGTCGTGTTCACCAGCCCGGTGGCGTTCGCGCCGTACCCCGGCAAGCCGCTCGTCGCCGCGATCCTGCGCGGGGTCTTCCGGGTGCTGGAGGACTTCCGCTACGTGCGGGAGATCGGCGAGCCGGACGGCCGGGACCACGCGCTGGTCTTCACCGCCCGCGTCGGCGGCCGGGAGGTCAACGGCTGCGACTTCCTGCACCTGGACGACGACGGGCTGATCGACGACCTCGTGGTCATGGTCCGCCCGCTCACCGCCGCGCACGCGCTGTCCGAGGCGATGGCCGCCCAGTTCGAGCGGATCACCCGCGAGGCCTCGGGCGGCTGACCGCGCCGTCGCCGCGCCGGGATCACCGGCCCCGCCAGGGGATCGGCACCTTCCGGCCGCCGTGCGGTGGCCGCGCGCCCTCGGCGGTGATCGTCCCCCGGACGATCCGCAGGAACTCCCGGCGGGCGGAGTCGACGCCCCTGGGCGAGTCCAGGAGCGCCTGCGTGAACGTGGTGGCGTCCCACGTGACGTGCAGACCGTGCCGGGCCAGGTAGAGGCCGACCACGCGAACGCGGTAGCGGTCGGTGGTGTCGAGCCACGTGTAGGCCGCGAGCCGCCACAGCCAGCGCGCCACCCGCTCGGGCTCGTCGACGTCCGCGACGGCCTCCACGTCCAGCAGCCGCGACCCGACGAGCAGGTCCGCCTCGGCCCAGCGGGGGACCAGCACCGGAGCGGACACGCCCCACACGCCCGCGGGCAGCCCGTCGTCCAGCGGCCCGGTGGTGGCCCGCCTGAGCGCCGCGGGCCCGGCGGGTTCGGCGTAGTCGCGGCCCCAGCGCCGCCACAGCTCCAGCGGCCGTTCGCGCGGATCGCTCTCGTGCACGCGGAGCCGCTCGGCCAGCTCGACGAGTTCGACGACCACCGCCTCGGCGGGCAGGTCCCACAGGTCGTCGACCGAGTAGTCCTCGCGCGCGTGCAGCGCGAGGAGCCGCTCGGGGAGGTCGGCCGAGCCCCAGGCGGCGAGCAGGGCGCACATCCGCGCGAACCCGGCCTCCACGTTGGGCGTCCCCAGGACGCCCGCGCGGGCGTGCCCGTCGAGGTAGCCGACCAGGCGGCCGAAGAACTCCGCGAGCACGGGCTCGTGCCGGGTCGGCGGCCGTCCGCCCTCCTGCCCGGCCAGGTCGACCCACCCGCCGGGAGCGGGGCGCAGCTCCAGCCCGCGCGCGGCGCGGTCGCGGTCCAGACCCCGGTGCGACGGGAACGCCGCCGCGGTCCGGTCGGCCCACTCGCGCGACACCAGGCCGGCGCGCACGAGACCGTGCAGGGCGCGGTACGGGGGAGCACCGTCGACCAGCAGCGCGAGCCGGGCGCGGAACGCCCCCGCCACCTCGGTCCGGTGATCCGGCTCGACCGGCCCGGCGGGCCGCACCGGCTCGATCCGCCGCGCGGCGGTCGTGATCGACCGGGCCAGGCGCTCGGTGCCGGGGAAGCGGCCCGCGAACCAGGTTCCGAGCGCTCCACCGTCGAGCTGGCTGGTCAGGCTCACCGGAGCATCATCCCCTCGCCGCCCGCCGACGCGGGAACCGCGCGCCCGTCGGCGTGTTGCCGTGGCGCACGGGGCTCACGCGGCCAGGGTGGTGCCACCACCGAGGCGGAAGGGGAGCACGTGGACGAGGGCGAGGAACTGCTGGAGGTCTTCGGCCAGGTCGCGGACGTCAGCCTGGAGCTGGCCGTCGCGCTGGACGAGCACGGCTGCGACGTGGCTCGGGCCGCCGCCGACGGGGAACTGCTCGCGGCGTGGACCGGGGCCAGGCCCGACGCGCGGTCCGCGGTGCTGCTCGCCACGGCCTGGGGGTCGCGCGACCGCGAGCTGGAGGCCACCGACGACCAGCCGGGCAGGCACGCGGCCGAGCTGCACGGCCTCGCCCGCGAGCACACCGGGGACGCGGACGGCTTCCGGCTGGCCTGGGCGCACCGCGGCGGCGGTGGGACCTCGGCCGTGGACGCCGACCTGCGCACCTTCCTCCGCGAGGTCAAGGGCGACGAGGCCCTCCCGCTGCACGGCGGGGCGGGCGCTCTGGCGTCCCGGCTCGGCTCCGAGGACGGGGAACCCCTGACCGGGTTGAGGACCGCGCTGGTCCTGCTCGCCCCGGTGCGCCGCGCGGCGGCCTCCGCCGGGTGACCCCGCCGGTCCACCTCCCACCCGCGCGGAGGCACGACCGGCCGCGGGGAATCCCCCGATAGGGCGCTGCGGCTGGGCGGACCGGGTGCCAAGTTGGAAGGTGACGTACCGGCGGAACCTGTGGGCGGGGGATCACGCGATGCGGCGGACAACGGCGTTCGTGCTGCTGGCGGTGAGCGGTGTGCTGGCCGGGTGCCTCGGCCGGACCGGGAACGAGGACCCGGCGCGCAACGCCGACGCCAAGGAGGTGACGCTGACGATCGTCGCGAACGCGGTGTCGGGCGGGAAGAACGCGCGCGGCGCGGACTGGATCACGAACTGGGTCATCCCCCGGTTCACCGAGCAGCAGAAGGCCAAGGGCGTCACCGCGACCGTGCGGTTCGAGCAGAGCGGCACCGCCGACGAGGCCTACAAGACCAAGGTGGCGCTGGACTTCAAGACCGGCGGCGGCGGTGACGTCGTCGAACTGGACGGCATCTGGCTCGGCGAGTTCGCGCAGGCGGGCCAGATCAGGCCGCTCGACGACCTCGTGGGCGCGGCGGACGTCGACGCGTGGGACGGCTGGCGGCAGATCCCGAAGGCCGTGCAGGGCCTCGGCGAGTTCGAGGGCAGGCGCTACGGCGTGCCGATGGGCACCGACGGCAGGGTCCTGTTCTACAACAAGAAGCTGTTCGCGGCGGCGGGCCTGCCCGCCGATTGGCAGCCCAGGAGCTGGGACGAGATGCTGGCCGCCGCGGCGGAGCTGAAGAAGCTCCCCGGTGTCACGCCGATCCAGCTCAACGCGGGCACCGCGATGGGCGAGGCGACCACGATGCAGGGCGTGCTGCCCATGCTGGTGGGCACCGGGACACCCGTCCACGACAACGGGAAGTGGCAGGGCGCGACGTCCGGCGTGAAGGACGTCCTCGGGCTGTACCAGCGGATCTACCGCGACGGGCTCGGCGATCCGGTGCTCCAGCAGGAGGCGAACGGGCGCGACCGCTCGTTCGCGCTGTTCGCCGAGAACCGGATCGGCATCCTGCTGGAGAGCGACTACTTCTGGCGCTCCGTCGTGGAACCCCGCACCGGCGTGGCCGCGATGGCCGACCGCGACACGGCCGTGGGCTGGGCGCTCGTGCCCGCGCGGGTGCCCGGAGCGGGGGT
Organism: Umezawaea sp.; assembly: GCF_057122925.1. Taxonomy (NCBI): domain Bacteria; kingdom Bacillati; phylum Actinomycetota; class Actinomycetes; order Pseudonocardiales; family Pseudonocardiaceae; genus Umezawaea; species Umezawaea sp. The sequence continues at coordinate 18,949 of NZ_DBNGPQ010000122.1, forward strand.
CGGCGGGCAGGACTTCGTCAGCACGTCCGGCGGCGGCGTGCGCGTGGTCAACCCGAACTCGCGCTACCCCCGGCAGGCATGGGAGTTCCTCCGGTTCCTCAACTCCGCCGAGGCGGTGAAGTCGTCGCTGGCGGGCACCGCCCAGATCACCCAGCGCGAGGACGTCAACGACGAGGTCCTCGCGGGCGACCCGGTGCTCGGCTTCGTGGCCGACCGGGTGCTGCCGATCACCCGGTACCGGCCCGGCCTCGCGGACTACCCCGAGGTGTCGGCGGCGCTCCAGCAGGCGACCGCCGACGTCGTGGCGGGCAAGAGCCCGGACGAGGCGGCCGAGGCCTACCAGGACGCCGTGGTGAAGGCCGTCGGCGAGGCGTCCGTTGCCGTCGGTTGACGCCCCGGCGCGGCGGTGGGGGTCGGCGGGCGCCAGGGACGTCGCGGGCCTCGGGGTCGCGCGGGCGATCGGGTTCGTCGCGCCCGCGCTGCTGCTGATCGGCGTCTTCCTGGTCTTCCCCGCGCTGTGGACCCTGTACATCGGGATCACCGACTACCAGCTCACCGGGCCGTCGGCCGCGGCGCCGAGCGTGGTGGGCCTGGACAACTTCGCCGCCGCCCTCGACGACGCCCTGTTCGCGAACTCGGTGTGGCTGACGGCGCTGTTCGTGCTGGGATCGGCCGTGGTCGGCCAGAACGTCCTCGGTTTCTCGCTGGCGTGGCTGCTGAGCCGGGTGCGGCCGTGGCTGCGGCGCACCACCGAGGGACTGGTGCTGCTGGCGTGGATCCTGCCGGGGCCGGTCGTCGCCTACCTGTGGTTCGCCGTGCTCAGCAGGGACGGCGGCACGCTCGGCCTGCTGCTGGGCGACCCGACGACCGCGTGGCTCGTGCGGTACCCGATGGCCAGCCTCATCGTGTTCAACGTGTGGCGCGGCACGGCGTTCTCCCTGCTGCTGTACACCTCCGCGCTGGCCGCCGTGCCGCCGTCGCAGGTCGAGACCGCGCGGCTGGCGGGCGCGAGCGGCTGGCAGACCGTCCGCGACGTGGTGTTCCCGCACGTCCGCGGGCACGTGCTGACCAACACGCTGCTCATCAGCCTGTGGACCGCCAACGACTTCACGCCGTTCCTGCTCACCGCGGGCGGCCCCAACCACGAGTCGGAGGTGCTGCCGGTGCTGATCTACCGGCAGGCGCTGGAGAGCGGGCGCCTCGGGTACGCGTCCGCCGTGTCGCTGCTGCTGCTCGTGGGCAACCTGCTGGTCGCGCTGGTGTACCTGAGGCTGCTGCGGAGGCGGTCGTGACGCCCGCGTGGGTGGTGCGGCGGATCGGCTTCTGCACGCTGATCGGCGTCGTGCTCGCGTTCTTCGCCGTGCCGATGCTGTGGCTGGCCTCGGCCCCGTTCGACGCGGACCCAGGGCTGGGCCTGCGGTGGCCGGACTGGACGCTCGCCAACGTGGCGACCACCCTCCGCCACCCGCACGCCCTCACGTCGCTGGTCAACTCGCTGGTGCTGTGCGTCGTCGCGACGGTCGTGACGACGGTCTTCGCCGCGCTGGCGGCGTACTCGCTGTCGCGCGTGCGGATTCCGGGCCGCGACGCGCTGCTGTACCTGCTGCTGCTGCTGTCCAGCGTCGTGACGGGCACCGCGGCCATGGTCCCGATCTTCGTGATGGTGCTCCAGCTCGGCCTGATCGACTCCCGGTTCGGCACGGCGCTGGTGATCGCGGGCGGGATGCTGCCCGCCGCGATCTTCATCCTCAAGGACTTCGTCGACTCCGTGCCGCGCTCCTACGAGGAGTCCGCGCGGGTGTTCGGCGCCTCGCCCCGCCAGGTGCTCGGCCACGTCGTCCTGCCGGTCGCCCGGCCCGGTGTCGCGACGATCCTGGTGTGGTCGTTCGTCAACGCGTGGGGCAACTTCCTGCTGCCGTTCCTGCTGCTGCGCGACGTCGGCAAGCAGCCGGCCGCCGTGCTGCTGCGCACGTTGCAGGACGAGGGCGGCAGCGCCAACCTGTCCGTGATCCCGGTGTTCTCGCTGCTGTACTCGATCCCGGTGGTCGTGCTCTACCTGTTCGTCAGCACGCGCTACGGGTTCCGATTCCACGGAGGCATCAAGAGCTGATGGCGGGCATCGAGATCGCCGGACTGTCCACCGTGTACCCCAACGGGGTCCGCGCCGTGGACGACCTGGACCTGGGCGTGGTCGACGGCGAGCTGTTCGCCCTGCTCGGCCCGTCCGGGTGCGGCAAGACCACGCTGCTGCGCACCATCGCGGGCCTGGAGCCCGCGACCGACGGGAAGGTCCTCATCGGCGGGCGCGACGTCACGCGCGAACAGCCCGGCGCGCGCGGCGTCTCGATGGTGTTCCAGGACTACGCGCTGTTCCCGCACATGACCGTGGCGGAGAACATCGCCTACCCGCTGCGGGTGCGCCGGGCTCCGAGGGCGGAGCAGCGGCTGGTCGCCGAGCGGACGGCCGAGGGCCTGAGCCTGTCCGGCCTGCTCGACCGCAGGCCGGGCCAGCTCTCCGGCGGCCAGCAGCAGCGCACCGCGCTGGCCAGGGCGGTCGCGCTGGAGACCGACGTCCTGCTGCTGGACGAGCCGCTGTCCAACCTGGACGCCCGCCTGCGCCTGGAGGCGAGGACGTTCCTCAAGCGCCTGCAACGGGAACTGGCGCTCACCACGGTCTTCGTGACGCACGACCAGGCCGAGGCGCTCGCGCTGGCCGACCGCGTGGCCGTCATGGAGTCCGGCCGCGTCCGCCAGCTCGGCACCCCGCGCGAGGTCTTCCAACGCCCGGCCGACACGTTCGTCGCGAACTTCATCGGCTCGACCCCGATGAACCTGGTGGACGGCACCGTCCGCGGCGACCGCGTCGAGGTCGCGGGCACCCTCCTCCCGAGCCCGCTCGACCTGCCGGACGGGACGCCGGTCGTGGTGGGCGTCCGCCCGGAGTACCTGGTGGTCGCGGAGCACGGTTTCGCGGGCCGGGTGTCGACCGTGGAGAACCTCGGGGTGACGTCGCTGGTGACCCTGGAGTGCGCCGACGGGACCCTGGTGGGGTTGGTGGTGCCGGAGCAGGAGGAACCGGCGGTCGGGGCCGAGCTGCGCGCGACCCCGACGCCGGGGCGGTCGCTGTTCTACGGCGAGGACGGTCTGCTGCTCGCGACGGCGTAGCCGGGTGGTGGGGTGAGCACCCCGAGCGCTTGCGCCTTGAGCACCGCCGACACGCGGTTCGTCACACGCAGCTTCGCGTGAATGTGCTCGACGTGCTTCTGGACGGTCCGGGGTGAGATCAGCAGCCGTCGCGCGACTGCTCGGGCGGTGAGACCTTGAGCGAGGAACCCCAGCACCGCGACCTCCTGGTTCGTGAGGGCCGCGTCGTGCGACGGCGTGCGCGGCATCCACCGCGCCAGCGCTCGTGCTTGCCGATCGAGGCCGATGAGCAGCGCCTGCAACCGCCGAGCCAACCGCAGGTCCTCATCGGTGGCGTCCGAACCGGACAAGACGATCACGAAAGCACGGTGCCACACACCCCGCACGCTCAGCGGGATGGCCATCTGGTGCTCCAAGTCCAGCCCGCCGAGCACTTCGTTCCACGTTTCGAACCTGGGGTCGCGCAGCGACCGCGGAACCCGGCCCAACGTGTACGCGGTCAGGTCCTCGGTGGCCGCGAACCAGCAGGGGAGCGGGTGCTGGTCCAAGCGGTTCCGCAACCACGCGAGCGTGTCCTGGTCCACGGTGATGCCCGACTCCCACAGGTGGTGTTCGACGTGTCCATCGGGCTGCCGGTCGATCCACGAACCCGCTGCGCCACCGAAGGTGCGCACCAGTTCGTCCAGCAGGGTCACGTGCGGCATCTCGGTCAGCGGTTGCGCGAGCAGATCGCGGACGACGTCGAGCCAGTGTTCCAGTCGGTTCTGCACGACACGCCACCTTCCCGGCGGGTCGGCTCCGTGGTCACCAGCAGGATACGCCGTCATCCCTACGCGGTTGTGCGTATTTGTCCAACAGCCTGTCACCGCTGACGATTGTTCCCTCCTCTTCGTCTGACAGCAGGGAGGTTCCATGTTCACGGAACTCGCGCGCAGGATCGCGGTGGCGGTCGTGACGGGTGCGGCGCTGCTCGTCGGCACCGCTCCACCGGGTGTCGCGACCACGAGCAGATCGCCGATCCCGCCGGACGCCAACTACCACCTGGTTCTCGAGTGGGGTGGGCGCTGCCTGGAGGAACGGTCGCAGGACGGGCACGTCAGCCAGTGGGGGTGCCACACCGGCCCCACTCAGGTGTGGCGGTTGGTCCTCGACCCGACCACCGGCTACCACCGGATCATCAACGGGGCCACCGGGAGGTGCCTTGAGGTCCGAGGTGGTTCGCTCAGCAACGGGGCCCGCGTCGTCGGTGTCACGTGCCAGCCGAACGTGAAGCACCAGACCTGGCTGCTCAACCCCAAGCCAGGGGTCGTGGTCCACGAGATCAAGCCTCGCCACAGTGCGAAGTGTCTCGACATCGCGCACGGGGGTGAAGGATCGGTGGCGCACCAGTGGGAGTGCCACGGCGGTGGGAACCAGAGGTGGCTGATCATGCCTGAGCGGTGATCGACGACGTGCCCCCGGTGGCAGCCCCGCCGGGGGCACGTCCTCAGCCTGGCAGGCCCGCCGCTGCTCCGACCGACTCGTGGAACCCGCGCAGCACGGCGGCCACCCGTGCCGGGTCCTGGAGCATCCAGTAGTGCGTCAGCCCGTCCAGCTCGACCCACCGGGCCCCGAGGCGGGTCGCGACCTCGACGTCCAGCTCCGCCCCGCCGAACGGGTCGCCCGCCGGGATCAGCACCAGGCCGGGGACGCGGGCGGGGCGGTCGAGGCCCGTGCCCCAGTCCGCGTGCAGGTTCGGGACCGCCGAGCGGTACAGGTCGAGGATCGCCCGGCTCATCGTGACGTCGTGCGCGGCGTCCACGGCGGCGGCCACGCGGGCGGTCATGCCGCGCGGGCGCAGGAGGTCGCCGAACGTGCGGCCGCTGCCGGGGACGGCCTCGCGCAGGCCGGCTAGCGACTCCTCGCCCGCCGGGGTCTGCCAGAGCTTCGCCGCGTCGTGCCATTCGTGGTCCGGGTGCCAGCCGTGGGCGACGTCGGCGACCCAGCTCCGCAGCGGGACGTCGAACGCCGTGACGACCCGGTACACCAGGTGGGCGCCCCAGTCGTGGCCGACCAGGTCGATCGGGCCGTCGATCTCGCGCAGCGCGTCGGCCAGCCAGCGGGCGTGGTCGTCCTTGTCGCGCACGCCCTCCGGGCGCGGACCGCCGAAACCGGGCAGCCGCAGGGCCACGGTGTCGCCGGGCAGGTGCGCGCGGACGTCGTCCCAGAGGTCGGGTGTCTCCGGGACGCCGTGGACGAAGACCGTGGTCACGGGGATCTCCTTCGAGTTGATAAGCTATCCACTTAGACCGTAGCGACTAAGTCGATAGCTTGTCCACTTCGGTGGCCGGGTGGAGGGGGACGTGGTGCGAGCGGACGCGCGGCGCAACCAGGAGCGCATCCTTGAAGAGGCTCGCGGTGCGGTCGGCGCGGGCGACACGGGGATCACGCTGAACGAGCTCGCCCGCCGGGCCGGTGTCGGCGTGGGCACGGTGTACCGGCTCTTCCCGACGCACCAGGCGATGCTGGAGGCCGTGGTGGAGGACGGCCTCCGCGCGATGGTCGACCGCGCGACGGCCGCGGCGGAGGTCGAGGACGTCGCGGAGGGCCTCGCCGGGTTCTTCCGCGCCTCGCTCCTGCACGCCGTGCGCGAACCCGGCCTGGTCAGCGTCCTCGTCGCCGTCGACGACGCGGTGACCGGCACCTCGGGGACCAAGGTGGAACTCGCGCTGGCGGTGTCCCGCCTCCTCGACCGGGGCCGCGCGGCGGGCGTCGTCCGGTCGGCCCTGACCGGCGAGGACCTGCTGAAGCTGCTGTGCGGGCTCCAGCACGCCATCGCCGCGTCCGGCGACGACCAGGCCGCGGTCACCGAGCGCTACCTGGACCTGGTCCTCGCGGGACTCGGGCTGCCCGGCCGGTCTACGTAGTTCTCGCCGACGCGACGGGACGCGCCCGCGCGGGATCGTCGGTGCCGCGCGAGGAGGAACCCCGCGCTCACCACGGGGAGGACCGCCATGACCGTCGGAGCCGTCGTCGACCGCCCGATCTCCACCGGGGACCGGATCGGACGCGCGCTGCTCGCCCTCTGCGCCGTCGCGACCCTCGGCGCCTTCGCGAACGGCGTCGTGATCATGACGGAGGTGTCCGACGACCGCGTCCTCACCGAGGCGTGGCGGACGTTCGCCTACCTCGTCTTCGCCGGGCTGTGGGTGCTGCTCGCCGCGGGCCCGCGCAGGCAGCCGGGCGTGTGGGAGCTCGTGCTCCTCCAGAAGACCGCGATCACCGTGTTCGCGGTCGCGGCGCTGGACCTGCCCGACGCGCCGACGACCTTCGTCGTCGACCTCTCCCTCGTGGTGGCGACCACCGCGGCCTACGTGCTGTGCCGGGGCTGGGAGAGCTGGCGCCCCGCCGCCGTCAGCGCGCGCTGAGGATGCGGCGGGGGTTGTCGACGAGCATCTGGTCGATCTGCCCCCTGGTCGTGCCCAGGTCGAGCAGCGCCGGGATCACCTCGTCGTGCAGGTGCGTGAAGCGCCAGCGGGGCAGCAGTTCCCTCTTCACGTCCACGTCGAAGTTGTGGGTGAAGCAGGCCGCGTCGTGCGACAGGACCATGCGCTCGGCGTAGCCCTCCGCGCACAGGGCGGCGACCGTCGCGACGCGGTCGGCGAACGGCAGCATCAGGTCGAGGCCGAAGCGGTCCATGCCGATGTAGGACCCGGCGTCCATCAGCTTGCGCAGGTACACCAGGTCCGTGGTGTCGCCGGAGTGGCCGATCACCACGCGCTCCAGGTCCACGCCCTCCTCGCGGAAGATCGCCTGCTGCTCCAGCCCGCGCTCGGTCAGGGCGTGGGTGTGGGTCGAGATCGGCACGCCGGTCTCCAGGTGCGTGCGGGCGACCGCGCGCAGGACCCGGTCCACGCCCTCGGTCACGCCGGCGCGGTCGGTGGCGCACTTGAGGATCGCGGCCTTGACTCCGGTGTCCCCGATGCCCCGCGTGATGTCGCGGATGAAGAACTCGGTGAGCAGCTCCGGACCGTCGACCAGCTTCCCCGGCCCGCGGAACCGGAAGAACATGGGCACGTCGTCGTAGGTGTACAGGCCGGTGGCGGCGAGGATCTGCACGTCCACCTGCTCGGCCACCTCGACGACGCGGGAGACGTCGCGCCCCAGTCCCAGGACGGTGAGGTCGACGATCGTCCGCACGCCGCGCGAGGCGACGTCCTGGAGCTTCTGGCGGGCGTCGGCCATCCGCTCCTCGGTGTCCCAGCGGCCGGGGTAGTTCGACTCGATCTCCTGGTCGAGGACGAACACGTGCTCGTGCATGAGGGTCTGACCTAGGTCGTCGGCGTCGATGGGGCCGAGGACGGATTCGACCGAAGGCATCGGATTCTCCTGGGGGCTAGAACTTCGCGATCACGGTGTCCTGGAAGCGGGCCAGCTCGTCGGCGACGTGCTCGTGGTCGAAGAGCAGCGTCGACACGGTCACGCGGTCCACGCCCAGGTCCGCCAGTTCGCGCAGGACGTCGAGGTTCGCCAGGTCGTCGCGGTTCTTGGTCCACCGGCTGGTGATCTCGACGGCGTCGGGGTCGCGGCCGTGCGCGACCGCCTCCGCGCGGCACCTCCTGATCAGCACGCCGAGGCGCTCGCGGTCGTAGCCGCCGGGGAAGAACCCGTCGCCCAGCCTGCCCGCGCGAACGGCGGCGGGGACGGTGAAGCCGCCGACGTGGATCGGCACCGACGCCCCGTGCGGGCGCGGCGAGCTGACCACGCCGCGGAAGTCGACCGAGCCGCTGCTGAAGTCGGCGGGCTCGCCCGACCAGAGGGCGCGCATCGCGCCGATCGTGTCGTTCATCCGCGGTCCGCGGTCGTCGAACCCGACGCGCAGCGCGTCGAACTCCTCGCGCAGCCACCCCGCGCCCACGCCGAGCAGCGTCCGCCCGCCGGAGAGCCGGTCGAGCGTCGCCACCTCCTTCGCCGTGATCAGCGCGTTGCGCTGGGGGAGGACCAGCACGGCGGTGCCGAGCTTGATCGTGGTCGTGCGGGCCGCGACGAACGCCATCCAGACCAGGGGATCGGCGATCGGGTGGTCGGGGGCGAAGGGGATCCGGCCGTCGGCCGTCTCGGGGTAGAGCGGCTCGTACTCGGTCGGCAGCACGACGTGCTCGATGGTCCACAGCGAGTCGAACCCGCTGGCCTCCGCCGCCACCGCGACCTCGACGGCCGCCTCCGGGTCCGCGTAGCGGCCGGTGTTCCCGTGGGTCAGTCCGAATCTCATGCCCGGCGACTCCTTGATCTTGTGTGTTCCAGAACACTACTTGACACTGAATTCAGGTTCAAGTTACATGCTCGCAACACCCCAGCCAGTGAGAACGGGAGCCGCCAGGTGTCCGACGCCGTAGCCCTCGCCCCGCCTGCCGCACCCGCGAACGCCGAGCTCTCGGCGATGTTCCGGCCTCGCGCCATCGCCGTCCTCGGCGCGTCCGGCCGGGTCGGCAACCCCTTCGCCCGTCCGCTGACCTACCTCGTCGAGCACGGGTTCGCGGGCGAGGTCTACCCGGTCAACCCCGGCTACGAGACCCTCGGCGGCCTCACCTGCTACCCCTCGCTGGAGGAGCTGCCGGGGCCGGTCGACCTGGTCCTGATGCTGGTGTCCGCCTCCGAGGTCGTGCGCCTGCTGCCCGCCGTGGCCGCGGCGGGCGCGCGGGCGGCGGTCGTGTTCGCCTCCGGCTTCGCCGAGACCGGGCCGGACGGCCAGGCGCTCCAGGACGAACTCGTCCGCCTGGCCCGCCTGCACGGCGTCCGCCTGCTCGGCCCCAACTGCCAGGGGCTCGTCGCGGTCCACGACCACGTGGTCGCGTCGTTCACCGCGGCGCTCGAACTGGGCGTGCCCGAGCCGGGCAACATCGCCTACGTCGGCCAGAGCGGCGCGGTCGGCGGTTCCATCTTCAGCCTGGCCAGGGAGCGCGGCCTGCGGATCGGCACCTGGGCCAGCACCGGCAACCAGGCCGACCTCGGAGCGGCGGAGATCGCGAACTTCCTGGTGGAGGACCCGAGGATCGAGGTCATCACGATGTACCTCGAAAGCCCGGTGCCCGGTGCCGAGTTCGACCGGCTCACCGCGCGGGCGGCCGAGCTGGGCAAGTCGGTCCTGGTGCTGCGGTCCGCGCTGTCGCGGTCCGGGGCCAGGGCGGCCACCTCGCACACCGGCGCGATCATCGGCGACCACGCGGCGTTCACCGCGATGTGCCGCGAACGCGGTGTGGTGCAGGCCGACGACGTCGAGGACTTCATCGCCACGGCCCACGCACTGAGCGTGCTGCCCCGCTCCGGCGGCGGCAGGATCGGCATCATCACGACCTCCGGCGGCGCGGGCAGCCTGGCCGCCGACCAGGCCGAGGCGCACGGGATGTCCGTCGACGACCTCACCGAACCGGTGCGGCGCAGGCTCTCCGAGGTCGTCCCGGACTTCGGCGCCGTGTCGAACCCGGTCGACGTGACCGCGCAGATGTTCAAGGCGAACGAGACCGACGGCTTCATCGCGGTCTGCGACGAGGTGCTCGCCGACCCCACCGTCGACTCGGTCCTGGTCGTCCTGACCATGGTCACCGGCGACCTGGCGACGTCGATGGCCCGCGGGCTGTGCGAGCTGTGGGCCCGCGCGACCAAGCCGGTCGTCGTCGTGTGGCTCGCCGCCCGGCAGCAGACCGCCGAGGCGCGGGAGATCCTGCGGGCCGCGGGGAAACCGGTGTTCGACTCGCCGCGCGTCGGCGTCGGCGTGCTGCGCGCCCTGGCCACCACCGTGCCGCCGCCGTCCCGGTCCTCCAGCCGGGTGACCACGTCCGACACGACCGTCGCGGACGTCCTCGGCGGACTGCGCGGCGGGGTGGTCACCGAGCACGCGGGCGCCGAGGTGCTGGCCGCGCTGGGGGTCGACCGGCCCGGTGAACGGCTGGTCGGGTCGGCGGAGCGGGCGGCCGGGGCGGCGCGCGAGCTGGGCGGGCCGCTGGTGCTGAAGATCCAGTCGTCCGAGGTCGTGCACAAGACCGAACGCGGGGGCGTGCGCCTCGGGGTCGGCGTCGACGAGGCGGCGGCGGTCTACGACGAGCTCGTGGTCCGCTTCGCCGCCGAGGGCGCGACCGAGGTGCTCGTGCAGGAACAGGTGGCGGACGGGCCCGAGCTGCTCGTCGGGATCACCAACACCGAGCCCGGCTTCCCCCCGCTGCTCACCGTCGGCACGGGCGGCGTCACCACGGAGCTGTACCGCGACACCACGACCAGGCTCGCCCCCGTCGACGCGCGGACGGCCGGGGAGATGCTGCTCGAACTGAGGTCGGCGCCGCTGCTCACCGGGTTCCGCGGGCAGCCGGGGCACGACCTGGCCGCCGCCGCCGAGGCCATCGCGACGCTCAGCAGGCTCGCCGTGCTGGTCGGCGACCGGCTGGTCGAACTGGAGGTCAACCCCCTGCGCCTGGTCGACGCCGGACGGCGGGCCGTCGCGCTGGACTTCCTGCTCCGCCTAGGTCCTCTTGAGGAGACGACCGCATGACACCCGAGACCCGCTTGGACGTCGAGAACGGGATCGCCGTCCTCACGATCAGCAACCCGTCCATCAGGAACGCGCTCACGCTGACGATGTCGCACCAGCTCACCGAGTTCTGCGACCGGATCGACGCCGACCCCACCATCGGCGCCGTGGTCGTCCGGGGTGACGGCGGCACGTTCTGCTCCGGCGCGGACACCCGCTCGTGGAGCGGGACCTACGCGGACCCCATGAGCGACAGCGCCTACGCCGAGACCGACGACGTCTACGGGGCGTTCTACCGGGTCGGCCAGATCAGGGTGCCCACCATCTCCGCCGTGCGCGGCGCGGCGGTCGGCGCGGGCCTGAACCTGGCGCTGGCCACCGACCTGAGGATCGTCGCGGAGGACGCCCGGCTCATCGCGGGCTTCCTCAAGGCGGGCATCCACCCCGGTGGCGGGTTCTTCACGATCTCCTCCCGCGTGGCGGGCCGGGAGGCCGCCGCGGCGATGGGCTTGTTCAGCGAGGAGGTGTCGGGAACGAGGGCCGTCCACCTGGGACTCGCGTGGGAGGCGGTCGCGGACGACCGGGTCGAGGCGCGGGCGCTGGAACTGGCGGGCCGGGTCGCCGGTGATCCCGTGCTGGCCCGGCGGGTGGCGAAGTCCTTCCGCGCGGAGGCCGACCCGTCGCCGCTGCCGTGGTCCACGGCCATCGAGGTCGAACGCGGTGTGCAGATCTGGACCCAGGCCCGGCGGCTCCGGGGCGACGTCGAGGAGGGCCGATGATCGACTTCCGGCCGTCGGGCCTGACCGAGGACGAGGAAGCCCTGCGCACGCGGGTGCGCGGGTTCGTGGCGGAGGAGTTCCCGAGCGGCACCTACCTGCCCGAGCTGGGCATCAACGCCGCCGCCGACGCGGAGTTCAGCCGCAGGCTGGCCGCGCGGGGCTGGGTCGGCATGGTCGTGCCCGAGGAGTACGGCGGGCCGGGCCGGTCCGCGACCGAGCGCTTCCTCGTCGTGGAGGAGCTGCTCGCGGCGGGCGCCCCGGTCGGGGCGCACTGGGTCGCCGACCGGCAGACCGCACCGGTCATCCTGACCTTCGGCAGCGAGCGCCTCAAGCGCGAGTTCCTGCCCCGCATCGTCCGGGGCGAGGCGTTCTTCTGCCTCGGCATGAGCGAGCCCGACAGCGGGTCGGACCTCGCGTCGGTGCGCACCAGGGCCACCCGCACCGACGGCGGCTGGCTGCTCAACGGCCGGAAGGTCTGGACGTCCGGCGCGCACTACTCCGACTACGTGATGACCCTGTGCCGCACGTCCCCGCAGGAGGGCCGCAAGCACGCGGGCCTGAGCCAGCTCATCGTCGACCTGTCCTCCGACGGCGTGACCGTGTCGCCGATCAACCTGCTCAACGGCCACCACCACTTCAACGAGGTGCTGTTCTCCGACGTGTTCGTGCCCGACCACATGGTGCTCGGCGAGATCGGGTCCGGGTGGCACCAGGTCACCTCCGAGCTGGCCTACGAGCGCTCCGGTCCGGACCGGTTCCTGACGACGTTCCCGGTGCTGCGGTACTTCCTGGACTTCCGGGAGGCGGCGGGCCCGGAGGCGGAGCTGCGGCTCGGCGCGCTCGCCGCCCGGTACTGGGTGCTGCGCAACATGTCCCTGTCGATCGCCAGGTCGCTCGACGGGGGCGAGGTGCCGGTGGTCGAGGCGACCCTGGTCAAGGACCTCGGCACGTCGTTCGAGCAGGACGTGCTCGACGTCGTCCGCGACCTCACCGGCGGCGAGCAGGACCCGGACGGCGACCTGTTCAGCAGGCTGCTGGCCGACGCGACGATCACCGCGCCGACGTTCACCCTGCGCGGCGGTACCAACGAGGTGCTGCGGTCCGTCGCGGCCAAGCACCTCCTGCGCGAGAGGCGGCGAGCGGTGTGACCGACGAACTGGAACTGCTGGACGGGACCCTGCGCGCGATCTTCGCCAAGCACTGCGACCGGTCCGCGCGGCTCGCCGCCGGACGCGGGTTCCCGCGCGAGCTGTGGACCGTGCTGGAGAGGGCGGGGCTGACGACGCTGGGCGGCGACGGCGCGGGACCGGCCGAACTCGTCGTGCTGGCGAGGGCCGTCGGCCGGGCGGCCGCGCCGGTGCCGCTGGTGGAGACGGCGGGGCTCGCGGCCTGGCTCGTGGCGGAGGCGGGGGTCGAGCAGCCCGACGGCATCACGACCTGCGCGGTCGGCCACCCCGACGACGACCTGCGGGTGGTCCGCGACGGCGACGGCTGGACCGCCACCGGGACGCTGCACCGCGTCCCGTGGGGTCGAGACGGCGACCACGTCGTCGCGCTGGTCGACGGGGGGACGCTCGTCGTCCTGCCCACGCCCCAGCGGGTCAGGCCCGGCGCGAACCTCGGCGGCGAGCCGCGCGACGCGCTGGAGTTCGACGGAGCCGCCGCGTCGGCCGTGGCGGACAGTCCGATCGGGACGGACGCGCTGCGGGCGCGGGGAGCGGTGCTGCGCGCCGCCGCGATGGCGGGGGCGATGGAGTCCGCGCTGGAGCTGTCCCTGGCCTACGCCGGGGAGCGCGAGCAGTTCGGCAAGCCGATCTCCTCGTTCCAGGCGGTGCAGCAGCACCTGGTCGCCATCGCCGAGGAGACGCTGTGCGCCGGGATGGCGGTGCGCCTGGCCGTGGCCGCCGCGCCGGAGCAGGAGGTGTTCGCGGTGGCGGCGGCCAAGAACACGGCGGGCTGCGCCGCCGCGGTCGTGACCAAGAGGGCGCACCAGGTGCACGGGGCCATCGGCGTCACCGACGAGCACGCGCTCCCGTGGTTCACCACGCGGCTGTGGGCGTGGCAGGACGAGTTCGGCACGACCCGCGAGTGGGCCGCGCTGCTGGGCCGGGGCGTGGTCGCGGACGGCGGCGCCGGGCTCTGGCCGCGGCTCAGCGCGAGCGTGGGCGCGGGGGAGGACCGATGAGCACGCCACCGCCGCTGCTGCTCGACGTCACCGACTCCGTGGCGACCGTGACGCTCAACCGCCCCGACCACCTGAACGCGCTGAGCACCGAGCTGCAACGGGACCTGGTCGAGGTGTTCGCGGACCTGGACCGCGACGACGCCGTCCGGGTCGTGGTCCTGACCGCGAACGGCGACCGCGCGTTCAGCGCGGGCGCCGACCTGAAGCAGATGAACGGCCACGACCGCGCGGGCGCGGCGGCCTACCTGCCGATGAGCGGGCCGGGGCGCAACCTGTACGAAACGGTGCTGGAGTGCGGGAAACCGACGCTCGCGGTGCTGCACGGCTGGGTCGTCGGAGGCGGCCTGGAACTGGCGATGGCGTGCGACCTGCGCCTCGCCGCCGACGACGCGCGGCTGATGCTGCCGGAGTCGAAGGTGGGACTGGGGGCGAACTTCGGCAGCCAGATGCTGCCGAGGCTGGTGCCGATGGGGATCGCGTTCCAGGTGCTGTACCTGGGCGAGCCGCTGGAGGCCGTCGAAGCCCACCGGGTCGGGCTGGTCAACTGGCTGGCCCCGCGGGAGGAGCTGGCGGAGCGGGCCCGCGTGATCGCGGCGCAGCTCGTGGAGCGCGCCCCGATCACCCTGCGCCGGTACAAGGCGATGGTGCGGGTGGGCTCGACGCTGCCCATCTCGACCGCGCTCCGCCTCGACCCCGGCCCGAGCCCGTACACGAGCGCCGATCGGCTTGAGGGGGCCGCGGCGTTCGTCGAGAAGCGAAAACCGCGGTGGACGGGGCGTTGACCCGGTTTCGCACGCACGACAGCAGGACCACTCCTCGGGCGCGACGCGCCTCCCACTGGCGAGAGGTACGAACGATGGCCGGCAACAACTTCGACGGGCTGCTCGACATCCAGGCGTCCAGGCGCCGCTTCCTGATCGGCGCGGGCGCGCTGGGCGCCACCGGACTGCTCGCCGCCTGCGGTGACGGCGGTGCCGCGTCCGGCGGCAGCGGCGGCGACAACCCGATCACCATCGGGTACGTCGCCTCGCTGACCGGCGCCACGGCCGCCTACGGCACCCAGACCCTCAACGCGCTCCAGCTGGCCGCGAAGGACCTCAACGGGCTCGGCGGGATCCTCGGCCGCCAGGTCGTCATCAAGGCCGTCGACAACCAGTCCAAGCCGGACGCCGTGCCCGCGCTGATGAAGCAGCTCGTGCAGGACGGCTGCCGGATCATGCTCGGCGCGTCCGCGAGCCCGCCCACCGTCGTGGCCGCGACGACGGCCGACCAGATCAAGGTGCCGCTGCTGGTGCCGATGGAGGCCGCCGCGTCGATCATCGGCGACGGCCGCAAGTACGCGTTCAAGCTCGAACCCACCATGCTCGCCGAGAAGGGCTGGGCCGCCGCGTCGGTGCGCGCCGTCGTGGCGGGCGCGAAGGCCGCGGGCAGTCCCGTCAGAACCGCGCTGATCGTCCACGCGAGCCTCGGCGCCTTCCCGGAGGCCAAGACCGCCTGGGAGCGCACCCTGAAGGAGGAGTTCCCCGACGTCCGCCTCCTGGACACGATCTCCTACGACGAGGCGTCCACGAGCGACTACGCGCCGCTGGTGAGCAAGGTGCAGGCGGCCAACCCGGACGTGCTGATCTTCGGCGGCAACCCGCAGGGCGCGTTCCAGTTCTACCCCGCCCTCAAGGCGTCCGGGTTCGTCCCGCGCGCGACGGTCGGCGTGCTCGGCGGCAACACCAACACCAAGTTCGTCGAGTCCGCGGGCGACATCGCCGAGAACGACCTGGCGGGCAGCTACTGGACGGAGAAGCTGAAGGGCAAGGAGGGCTCCAAGTTCTCGCCGCAGAAGTTCTACGACGACTACGTGGCGGCCTACGACGGCCAGAAGCCCGACGGCATCGGCGCCTGCTACTACTCGGCGCTCGCCGTCGCGGCCGAGGCCATCACGATCGCGGGCACGGCCGACGACTCCGAGAAGATCGCCCAGGCGCTGCGCGAGGTGGACTTCGACGGGCTGGGCGGTGACAAGAACGGCATGTACATCATCGGCCACGGCGTGAAGTTCGACGAGAAGGGCCTGAACACCAAGGCCGAGGGCATCGTCACGCAGTTGCAGGGCGGCGAGTTCATCCCCGTGTACCCGGAGAACGTCGCCACCGCCAAGATGGTCTACCCGCGCCCCGGAAGCAAGTGAGCGCCATGACCACGTTGGAGATCGAGGGCCTCACCGTCAGGCGGGGCCGCTCCGAGGTGCTGCACCAGGTCGACCTGGTGGTCCGCGAGGGGGAGTGCGTCTGCCTCGTCGGGTCCAACGGCGCGGGCAAGACGTCCCTCATCGAGGGCGTGCTGGGACTGCTGCCCACCAGGGCGAAGACCCTGTCGTTCCTGGGGACGTCGCTGCTCGGCGTCCGCCCGTGGGACCGCGTCCGCCGCGGCCTGGTCGTGGTCCCGCAGAACCGGGACCTGTTCGCGGGCATGACCGTCGAGGAGAACCTGCGGCTCGGAGCCGTCGCGGCGGGTGACCGCACGGCGGCCGACGCCGGGCTGGCCGAGATCTACGAGCTGTTCCCGCGCCTGGCCGAGCGCTCCGAACAGCTCGCCGGAACGCTCAGCGGAGGGGAGCGGAGCATGTTGGCCATCGGCCGGGGACTGATGTCGCGACCGAGGATGCTGGTGTTCGACGAACCCTCGCTGGGGCTCGCGCCCCTGGTGGTCACCTCGATCATGCGCACCATCGCGCGGATCAACGAACGCGGGACGACGGTGCTGCTGGTCGAGCAGAACGTGCACCAGGCGTTCGCCCTCGCCTCCAGGGCCTACGTCCTGGAGAACGGGGTCATCGCGGGCGAGGGCCCGACCGACGAGCTGGCCGACTCCGAGCTGATGCGGCGCGGTTACCTCGGCAGCGCCGCGACCGGAGGGGTGGTGGCCACGTGAGCACGGTGCTCCAACTCGCGTCCACCGGACTGCTGCAAGGCCTGATCTACTCGTTGATCGGCATCGGCCTGTACCTGGTGTTCACGGTCATGCGGGTGGTGAACTTCGCCCACGGCTACTTCGTGCTCATCGGGATGTACGGCGTGCTCTCCCTGGAGCCGAAGGGGTTCTTCCCGTTCCTCGGGGCGGTCGTCGCCGCGGCGCTCGGCGGCGCGCTCGTCGGGTACCTGGTGCAGCGGCTCCTGCTGGAGTCCGGGCTGGCCAAGGGCGGGCACAGCCAGCTGGTGATCACCCTGAGCCTGGGGATCGCCATCCAGTACCTGTTCCAGGTCCTGCACCCCGAACCGTTCGAGACGATCCCCAACCCCTACCCGTTCGAGGCCTTCACCTCCTCCGGCGTGACGATCAGCGCGCCGAGGATGGCCGCGGGCGTGCTGAGCCTCGTGCTCGTGCTCGCCGTGTCGTTCCTGGTCTACCGCACCAGGATCGGCACGATCATCCGCGGCTGCTCGGAGAGCCTCAACGGCGCGATCCACGTGGGCATCAACGTCCGCCGCGTCTACCGGCTCACCTTCGCGCTCGGCTGCGGGCTCGCGGCCGTCGCGGGCGGCCTGCTGCTGCCGATCCAGCCGGTGTCGCCCGCCCTGGGCCTCGAACTGACCATCAAGGCGTTCATCGTCGTGGTCATCGGCGGCGCGGGCTCGCTGTGGGGGACGGTCGCGGCGGGCGTCCTGCTCGGCCTCGCCGAGGCGCTCGGGAGCCTCTACGCGCCGGGGACCTTCGCGACGGCGCTCGTCTACGCGCTGTTCTTCCTGGTGATCCTGATCAGGCCGCAGGGCCTCGTGGTGCGGGCGACTTCGCGGATCAAGCCGCCGAAGTCCTTGACGAAGGTGGGTGTGGGATGACGCTGGGGAATCCGCTGCGGTACCTCGACACTCCACTGAGGAGGGTCAACGCCGTCGTCGTCACGCTCGCGCTGGCCTTCGCGCTGGTCTACCCGTTCCTGGTGCCGCCGCCCATGGTGGGCGTGGGGTTCGTCGCGCTGCTCTACGCGCTGCGCAACTTCACCTGGAACATCGCGGGCGGCTACGTCGGCCAGCTCTCCCTGTCGCACATCGTCGCGTTCGGCACGGGCGCGTTCTCCGTCGCCGTCCTGACCTGGCGCCACGAGGTCAACGCGTGGATCGCGCTGGTGGTCGGCGTCGTCATCTCGGCCGTCGTCGGCTTCCTCATCAGCCTGCTGATGAGCCGCTTCGGGGTGAACGCGTTCTTCCTGGCGCTGGGCACGCTCGCGCTGAGCCTGGCCGCCGCGGGCGTCGCCGCGTCGTGGAGCTTCCTGGGTGACACCAACGGGATCTCCTACTCGGGCAGCGAGGAGGGTTTCGCGCACCTGATGTGGTACATCGACCCGAGCGGCTTCTACTACACGACGCTGGGCTTCCTCGTCGTGATCACGATCGGGACCGCCGCGCTGATGAGGTTCACCCACTTCGGCCGGTCGCTGCCGTTCATCCGGGAGGACCCGGTGATCGCCGCGAGCATGGGCGTCAGGGTCGTCCGCAACCAGGCGCTGGCGATGGCGCTGAGCATGGGGCTCACCTCGATCGCCGGGACGCTCATCGCGCAGTACGTGCAGATCGTCAGCTACGAGTCCGTGCTCACCGTCGAGATCGGCGTGGCCATGATGGTCGGCTCGATCATCGGGGGAGCGGGCACGCTGGCCGGTCCGATCGTCGCGGGCATCGGCATCGCGGTGCTGGAGGAGTTCCTCCGCTCGTTCGCCGTCTCCTCGGCCAACGTCAGCAGCTACACGCAGATCGCCTACGCCGTGGTGGTGATCCTGCTGCTGCGCTTCGGAACGGGCGGGATCATGCCGCTCTGGGAAGCCGGGGTGCGGCGCGTGTTCGGCACCGGGCGGAAACCGGTCGCGCCCGTCGCGGCCGAACCGGTCGGCGAACTGGTCGACGGGAGGGTGGGCTGATGCTGACCGTCGCGAACGTCGCCAAGAGCTTCGGCGGCCTCCACGTGCTGCACGACGTGACCTTCACCGCCGCGTCCGCGTCCATCACCGCCCTGATCGGCCCGAACGGCGCGGGCAAGTCGACGCTGGTCAACATCATCGGCGGCGTGCTGCGACCGGACGGGGGCGCGGTCCACCTCGACGGTGAGGACGTGACCGGCGTGCCGTCGGCGACGGCCTTCGCCAAGGGCATCACCCGCACCTTCCAGATCTCGGGCAACGTCGGCGCGCTCAACGTGTTCGAATCGGTCGCGGTCGCGGCCTACCGGCAGGCCCGCGGCTACCGGCGGGCCAACGCGCTGGCCCGCGCCGAGCTGGAGCGGTTCGAGCTGTGGGAGTACCGCGACCAGCAGCTCGGCAGCATCCCGACGGCGCTCACGCGGCTGGTCGACTTCGCGCGGGCCATGGTGTCGCGGCCCAAGGTCCTGCTCCTGGACGAGGTCATGGCGGGCCTCACCCCGCACGAGGTCGACCTGGTGATCAGGCAGGTCGGCACGTGCCGGGAGCAGGGGGTGGCGATCGTTATGATCGAGCACGTCATGCAGGCCGTCGAGGCACTGGCTGACCACGTGGTCGTGCTGAACCAGGGCCAGGTGATCGCGAGTGGCTCACTCGGGGACGTGAGCCGCAACGCGGAGGTCGTCGAGGCGTACCTCGGTACCCCTGCCTCGGAGCGCGACGACGTTCGCGTCCCCGCCGAGGATCCGGCGAAGGGGCAGCAGTGAGTTCAGCCACGGGTGGTTCGTCCACGGAGGACCCGGTCGAACGGGGCGACGCCGCGGCGCCGCCGCCCGCGTCCGAGGAGGACTGGAGCGCGGGCATCCTCGTCCCGAGGACCGAGCGCGGGTTCCGCACCCAGGAACGGCTCCTGGAGGCGGCGAAGGAGATCTTCGTGCGCGACGGCTTCCTGGACGCGAAGATCACCGACATCACGGCGCTGGCGCGGATGTCCAGCGGCTCGTTCTACACCTACTTCGACTCGAAGGAAGCCATCTTCACCGCGGTCATCCGCAAGGTGAACGAGGGGCTGTACGTCGCGGCGTCCGTGCCCACCGGATCGTCGCGGGACCCGTTGGAGCGCTTCGAACTCGTGACGCGCGCCTACGTCAGGGCCTACCAGGAGAACGCGGGCCTGCTGGCCATCCTGGAGCAGGTCGCGACGATCAGCCCCCGGTTCCGCGAGATGCGCCGCAACATCCGGCAGATCTTCCGGAACCGGTCGGAGAAGGGCATCCGCCGCCTCCAGAACGAGGGCAGGGTCGACCCGACCCTGTCACCGCGCTGCGTGGCCGAGGCGATCACCTCGATGGTGAGCAACTTCTGCTACGTGTGGCTGGTCCTCGGCGAGGACTACGAGGAGGAAGAGGTCATCCAGACCTTGACCACCCTGTGGGCGTCCGGGATCGGCCTGAAGCCCGCCGCGGGGTCCTGACCACGGGCACCGCACGCACCCACGACCGTCGCGGAAAGGAACACCATGACCGTCCCCGATGAGGCACGGGGCCAGGAGCGGCGGGAGATCGCCGCGGCCTGGCTGTCCGCCCTCGGCTCCGCGCTGGAGGGCAGCGACCACGCCGCGGCGGCGTCGCTGTTCGCCCCGGAGTGCTACTGGCGCGACCTGCTTGCCCTGACGTGGGACATCCGCACGTTCCGGGGACCGGACGAGGTCGAGGCGGCGTGGCGCGCGGCGCTGAGCCCCAGCGGCTTCACCGATCCCGTGCTGGAGGCCGGGGACCCGGTCGAGGGCGTGCTCGGCGAGCTGACCGGCACGATCGAGGCGTTCTTCGGCTTCCGCACCGCGCTCGGCCGCGGGCGGGGGTTCGTCCGGCTGGTGGAGACCGAGCCGGGGACCTACCGCGCCTTCACCTTCCTCACCACGCTCCAGGAGCTGGACGGGTACCCGGAGAAGACCGGTCCCCGCCGCCCGAGGGAGAACCGGCGCTCCGCCGACCAGGGCCGGGAGAACTGGCTCGACCGCCGGACGGCGACCGCCGAGTTCCGGACCGCCGACCCCGAGGTCGTGGTGATCGGCGCCGGGCAGGCCGGGTTCACCCTGGCCGCGCGGCTCGGGCAGCTCGACGTGCCCACGCTGGTCGTGGACCGGATGGAGCGGATCGGCGACAACTGGCGCCACCGCTACCACTCGCTGACGCTGCACAACGAGATCTGCGTCAACCACATGCCGTACCTGCCCTTCCCGGACACGTGGCCGGTCTACATCCCGAAGGACATGCTCGCGGACTGGTTCGAGTCCTACGCGAAGGCCCTGGAGCTGAACGTGTGGACGTCCACCGAGTTCCTCGACGGCCGCTTCGACGAGACCGACCGGCGGTGGACGGTCCGGCTGCGCCGCGCCGACGGCACCGTCCGGACCCTGCGGCCGAGCCACGTCGTCATGGCCACCGGGGTCAGCGGCATCCCCAACGCGACCTCGTTCGAGGGGGTGGACCGCTTCCGGGGCCGGGTGATCCACTCCAGCGGGCACACCGAGGACCTCGACGTGGACGGCCGCACGGCGCTGGTCGTCGGGGCGGGCAACAGCGCCCACGACATCGCGCAGGACCTCTGCCTGCGGGGCGCGGACGTGACGATGCTCCAGCGCTCCTCCACGACGGTCGTGAGCCTGGAGCCGAGCGCGGCGCGGGTGTTCGCGCTGTACAGCCAGGCCGACGGGGTGCGGCCACTGGAGGACACCGACCTGCGCAGCGCCTCCGTGCCGAACGTGCTGCTGCGCGAGCTCCACGGGCCGCTGAGCCGGGTGATGGCCGAGGACGACCGCGAACTCCTCGACGGCCTGCGCGCCGCGGGCTTCGCGCTGGACAACGGCGAGGACGACACCGGCTTCTACCTCAAGCTCATCCGGTACTTCGGCGGCTACTACATCAACGTCGGGGCGTCGGACCTGATCATCGAGGGCCGGATCAAGCTCAAGCAGGGCAAGGGGGTCGACCACTTCACCGAGGACGAGGTGGTGCTCGCCGACGGCTCCTCGGTGAAGGCCGACCTCGTCGTGCTCGCCACCGGCTACCAGCCGATGCAGGAGGGCGTGCGGGCCCTGTTCGGCGACGAGGTCGCCGACCGGGTCGGACCCGTCTGGGGTCCGGGGCCGGACTGGGAGCTGCGCGGCATGTGGTCGCGGACCGGCCAGGACAACTTCTACGTCGTGGGCGGGAGCTTCGCGATGTGCCGCATCTACTCGCGGTTCGTGGCACTGCAGATCAAGGCGGACGTCGAGGGCATCGCGCCGCCGAGGTGGACACCGGACACGACGGGGAGAGCGCTATGACCAGGGTGTGCGTCGTCAGCGGATCGGCACGGGGGCTCGGAGCGGCCATCGCCGAACGGCTGGCCGAGGAGGGGTGCGCCGTCGTCGGGCTCGACGTCGGCTACCCGGTCGACCGGGACCTCTCGACGCTCCCGGCCGCCGCCGCGCCCGGCGTGCACCCGGTGCACGGCGACGTGAGCGACCGCGCGACGGTCCTCGCCCTGGTCGACGTGGTGGCGCAGCGGTTCGGCGGCGTGCACGTGGTCGTCAACAACGCCGCGTGGATCCACTACGCGCTGCTGCCCGACGTCGAGGAGGAGGCGCTCGACCGGATGATCGCGATCGGCATCAAGGGCATGGTCTGGCTCAGCCAGGGCGCGGCCAAGGCCATGGGCGACGGCGGCGGCTCGATCATCAACATCACCTCCATCACGGCCACGACCGGGTTCCCGAAGGCCACGATGTACGGCGCGCTCAAGGGCGCGGGGGCCAGCATGACCCGGCAGCTGGCCGTCGAGCTGGCGCCGAACGGCATCCGCGTCAACGCCGTCGCGCCCGGTTTCATCCCCACCCCCGGCTCGCTCACGGTGGTGGACCAGGCGGGCGTGGACCGCCGCGCGAGCCGCACCCCGCTGCGCCTCGCGACACCGCGGGACATCGCCGACGCCGTCGCCTTCCTGGCCTCGGACCGGGCGGGCGCGATCACCGGGCAGACGCTGGTGGTGGACGGCGGGCTGACCGTCTCGCTCTGACGCGGTGACGCGCCGCAGTTGTGCGGTGGTGGGCTAGGCCGTTCCGGTAGCCGCTGGGCCTGAAGGGGTGAACCGGTGCGGAAGCGGCGGCGTGGTGCGGGGTGGCGTCCGCAGACTGTTCGGACCTTCGACCGGACGCGCGGTCTACCGGCACGCCAGGAGTCAGATGTCCGAGGGCAGTCGTCCGCTACCAGGGGTGCGAGGGATCTCCTACAGCCTGGTGGACCAGGTCGTGCCGCGCTCGGGCGACGGCGGTCGCAGGCTGCCGGTCGTGGCGGCGCTGGGGCCGAGGGGCAGCGGCAAGACTGCGCTGCTGAACGAGATCGGCCGCCGGTGCGTGAACCGCGTCCCGTGGGCGTCGCTCGACTTCGAGGAGGTGGGCGACGCCCGGCCGAGCAAGATCCTGACCGAGCTGGCGTTCGACCTGAGCCGCGAGGTGGCGCAGTTCGGCAGGCTCGCCTTCCCCCGCCTGTGGCTGTGCGCGCTGGTGCTGGCGGGCAACGTGAACACCGGCAACCGCCCCAAGGCGCTCGCGGAGCTGAACGAGCTGATGCGGGCCGACCGGCCGCTGGAGGTCCACCGCGAGCAGGTGCTCGACCTGGCGCGGCTGGCGGGCGAGACCGGTGGCCTGCCCGGCTGGGCGCCGACGGCGACCGGCACGCTGCTCAACGGCCTCAACTGGGTGTCGCGGCGGCGCGCGCTGCGGCTCGTCCGCAGCCTGTCGTCCGACTTCGACGGCGACGCGCGGGACCTGCTGGTGGACCTCAACAAGAAGGACCGGGGGTCGAGCGCGGACCGGGCCGCGGTCGACGGCCTCGTGTTCGAGGCGTTCCTCGCCGACCTCGACCAGGCGTTCGCCGGTCCGCTGCGGCGGATGCGGCGCACCGCGAACTGCGTGCTGCTGCTGGACAACGCCCACACCCGCGAGGGCAGGGCCTTCCTCACCGGACTGCTCGCCGCGCGCGAGCGGTTCGGGGTCACCGACGACCACGCCGCGGTGTTCACGACCAGCCGCACCTGGAACGTCGGGTGGAACGGCGCGTGGCGACGGCCGGGCACCGACGCCGTGGCGGGCCGGGAGACGCGCCTGCCCCGCACGCCCGCCGAGGTGGAGCTGGACAGCGGCACCCGGACCGACTGGGACACCTGGTACCTGGTGTCGCTGGGTCGGCTCGGCGCGGCGGACACCGAGGAGGTCGTCGGCGGGCGCGGTGCCGTGCTGCCCGAGGGGTTCGCCCACCGCCTCACCCACGGCCGTCCCGGCGCGCTGCACGACCTGGCCGACGCGC
Source organism: Umezawaea sp. (assembly GCF_057122925.1). Classification (NCBI taxonomy): domain Bacteria; kingdom Bacillati; phylum Actinomycetota; class Actinomycetes; order Pseudonocardiales; family Pseudonocardiaceae; genus Umezawaea; species Umezawaea sp. Next base: position 42,809 of record NZ_DBNGPQ010000122.1, read on the forward strand.
TGGCACAGCAGGACGTCCCGCCGACCGGCCACGCGCTGCGGGGCGTGCTGTCCGTCCCCGCCGACGAGGAGAGCGGCAAGTCGTTGGCGGAACTGGCGTTGCACAGGGCGGGGCAGGACCTGTCCGACCGGCAGCTGCGCGACCTGGTCTCGGCGAGCGCGGGCCGGGGGATCGAGTTCATCACCGACCCGGTGGTGCTGCGCTCGGACCTGCCGGACGGGGGAGGGTCGCTCTACACGTTCCTGGCCAACAACTTCCTGCTGGACGTGGAGCACGACGAGGAGGACGGCGCGCGGCCGGTGCTCGACCCGTGGCTGCGCACGCTGCTGCTGCACGCCCTCGCCGCCCGCGCCGACGACGACCCGCTCGGCTGGGACGCCGTGAACCGCCGGTGCCGCGACCACCACGAGGCGCAGGGCGACCCCGCCGCCGCCCGCTACCACGACCTGGCCGCGGGTGACGTCGGCGCCGTGGTCGCCCACCTGGCGACGCCGTTCACCGACCCCGCGCGGGTGCTCGACCAGGACACCGCCCTGCGCTGGCTGCGGGACCTGGACCTGATCACGTCCGCGCCCAACCGCCTCGCTCGGGACGTCGACCCGCTCAGCCAGGTCGAGGACCTCGTCCGGGACGTCCCGGCGGCGGACGCGCTCACCCTCGTGCTGTCCCGGCTGGTGATCGCCCTGTGGCTGACGAGCGACCCGCTCGGCGACCCCGAGGGCGTGCTGCGCGGTCGGGTCGAGCACGGCTACGGCCACCTGGCGCAGCACCGCGGCCGGGGATCGATTCTCCTGTACGACCGGGCGGAGAGGTACCGCGCATGAGTTCGTCCATCCCCGTTCCCCCGTCCCGGCTGCGCCGACCCCTGTGGATCGCGACCGCCGTCGTGGTGGTCGTGCTGCTCGCCGTCGGGTTCGTGGTCGTGCGCGACCGCCTGGGCCGCTGCGACGGGATGGACGACGTCCGCGTGAACGCCGCGGGCGAGTGCGTCGGCATCAGCGCCGGTGGCAGCGACTTCGACCAGGAGGCGCTGTCGGCCGTGGTCGAGCGCGTGCGGCAGGCGAACGCGGAGGTCGAGAAGGGCGAGTACGTCAGCGTCGCCGTGTTCCTGCCGATGACGCCGAGCAGGACGTCGATCATCACCCCGGAGTGGGTCGTCGACCAGGTGGAGGGCGCGCGCCTCGCCCAGGTCCGGCACAACAGGTCCGGGGTGACCCCGAAGGTCCGCCTGCTGCTCGCGAACCCCGGCGGCGACATGGCGCACTGGCGGGAGGTCGTGGACGAGATCGACGCCCGGCGCCGCACGGAGGACCACCTCGTCGCGGTCACGGGCATCGGGCTGAGCCTGGAGAACGCCCGCCAGGCCATCGGCAGGCTCACCGACGCCAAGATCCCGGTGATCGCGTCCACCATCACCGCCGACGACATCCGCTTCGACGGCCTCCTGCTGCCCGCGCCGACCAACTCCCGCCAGGCCGCCGCCGCGGCCAAGCAGGCCAAGAACTTCCCCGACACCTCCGCGCTGATGGTCGTGGACACCAACAGGGAGGACCTCTACCCCCGGACGCTCGCCGACGCGTTCACCAAGCAGTACGAGGACGGTCAGCACGTCGTCGTCGAGCAGGAGCAGCAGTACGACTCGCTGCTCGGCAGCGTGGACAACGCCTTCGGCCAGATGATGCCCAACATCTGCGCCACCGGCACCGGTCTCGTCTACTTCGCGGGCCGCGGCCGGGACCTCGTCCTGCTCGTCGCGAAGCTGAAGGACCGGGCGTGCGCGGACAAGCCGATCCGCATCTTCACCGGCGACGACGTGACGGCGGCCCAGTTGACGGCGATGGACCTGAGGAGCAACTCCATGAGGAACGTGGAGATCTACTACACCGAGGTGGCCTCGTCCCACGCCTGGGTCGTCGACCGGGACAACCCGCTGGAGGAGACCAGGAAGTTCCGCAGCGCCGCCGTGGAGGGCTTCCTCGGCCGACCGCTGGTGTTCGACGACATCCCCTCGTTCGACGCGGGCCGGATCATGGGCTACGACGCCGTGCTCACGGCCACCTCCGCCATCAAGGGGGCGGCGGGCAAGGACGGCGGGCTCGTCGACTCGGCGCAGGTGATGCAGACGGTCAAGCTGCTCAACCTGGAGAACGCCGTCTACGGGGCCAGCGGCGAACTCTCCTACGGCAACGACGGCCGGGCGCGGCACAAGGTGGTGCCGCTGATGAGGGTGACCGCCGAGGGCAGGTCGCAGTACGTCGCGCTGGACTCGGAACCGACGCCCTGACTGCCCCTCAGCCCTCCGCGAGGAGGGGGCCGAGGCGGCGGACGGCGTCGCCGACGTCCGCAGCCGACGGCGCGGCCACGTAGCTGAGGCGGACGTGGGGCGCGCTGTTGTCGGTGGGGTAGTAGTTGTCGCCGGGGGTGAGGGCGACGCCGTTCGTCAGCGCGGCGGCGCTGAACTGCCTGCCGTCCAGGTGGTCGGGCAGCGACACCCACAGGTGGTAGCCGCCGCGCGGGACCACGGCGAGGGCGTGCGCGCCGAACGTGGCGGACACCGCGTCCACGGCGGTCCGCCGCCGGTGGGCCAGCGCCGAGCCGAGCGCGGCCAGCCCGCGCTTCCAGCCCGGCGCCGTCACGACCTCCAGCGCCGTGAGCTGGAGCGGCGCGGGCACGAACATCGTGTCGACGACGAGGGCGGCCCGCAGCCTCGCCACGACCGGCCCCCGCGCGGCCAGCGCGCCGACGCGGAGGTTCGGCGAGGTGGCCTTCGTCAGCGACCGGATGTGCACGACGGTGCCGTCCGGGTCGTCGGCGATCAGCGGCGGCGGGGTCGGACCGGAGTCCGCGTGCGCCATGTGCCGGGCGAAGTCGTCCTCGACGACGAACGCGCCGTGCCCGCGGGCGATGGCGCGGATCTCCCGCCCGCGCTCGATCGGCGCGCTCGTCCCGGTCGGGTTCTGGAACAGCGGCTGCACGACGACGACCCGCGCCCCGGTGCGGGTGAGCGCCTCGTCGAGGTAGTCGGCGCGGATCCCGTCGCCGTCGAGCGGCACCGGGACCATCCGCAGCCCCGCGGCGTGGGCGGCGGCCATCGTCCCCGGGTACGTCGGCGACTCGACGACGACGGGGTCGCCCGGCTGGCCGAGGGCCCGCAGCGCGGTCGCCAGGGCGCTCTGCCCGGCGCCGCAGACCAGGACGTCGTGCCTGCCGAGACCGCCGCCGATGTCGGCGGCGAACCAGTCGCGCAGTTCGGGCACGCCGCCGACCGGCGGCCGGTCCCACGCCCCCGTGCGCCGGGCGGCGCGGGAGAGCGCGGTGGCGAGGGCCGTGAGCGGTTGCAGCTCCGGGTGCAGGTAGCCCCCGTTGAGGTCGACGACGTCCGGCCCCGCCGTCGCGAGCGTGCTCAGGAGCGCGGGCGCCTTGAAGCCGCGCGGGGTGCCCGAGGGCGAGCCGATGTGGTTGGTCAGTTCGAGCGCGGCCTCCTGCCACGCCGTGTCCCCGGCGCGCGCCTCCGGTCGGGCCGCGGTGCGGTACGTGCCCGCGCCGGGGCGGGAGTCGATCAGGCCCCGGCGGGTGAGGATGGCCAGCGCCCGGGAGACGGTGGTGGCGCTCACGCCGAAGCGGCGCACGAGTTCGCGGTGGGTCGTGATGCGCGTCCCCGCGGGCAGGTCGTGGATCTCCCCCGTGAGGGCGTCGGCCAGATCCTGCGAACTGCTACTGTCGAACATGACGAACGATAGTAGCGCTATCGTCTCCACCCGAGTATCACCACTGTCGAACGGCACCTTCCTCGCGGCGCTCGGCGTCCTGGCCTTCTCGTTCACGTTCCCGGCGACCACCTGGGCGTTCGAGGGCTTCGGACCCTGGAGCGCCGCCGGCGTCCGCGGCGTGGTGGCGGCGCTCATCGCCCTCGTCGCGCTCCTCGCGAGCCGCGCGCCGCTCCCGGCCCGCGCGGACGTGCCCGCGCTCGTCGTGGTCGCCGCCGGGTGCGCGATCGGGTTCCCGCTGCTGTCGACGCTCGCCCTGCGCACCTCGTCCACGGCGCACTCCGCGGTCGTCATCGGGGCGCTGCCGATGGCCACGGCGGTCGTCTCCGCGCTGCTCACCGGACGTCGGCAGGCGACGGCGTTCTGGGCGGCGGCGGGCACCGGGGCCGTCACGATCATCGCGTTCACCCTCGCGCAGAACCACGGGCGGCCGACGGTCGCGGACCTCTACCTCTTCGGCGCGCTGGTGGTCTGCGCGTTCGGCTACGCCGAGGGCGGGCGGCTCTCGGCGCACCTGCCGGGCTGGCGCGTCATCGCGTGGGGCGTGGTGATCGCCGCCCCGGTGAACCTCGTCGTGGCCGGGTGGGCGCTGGCGCAGGAGCCGGTGCACCTCACGACGAAGGCCGTCGTCGGCCTGGCGTACACCGCGGCCGTGTCGCAGCTCGGCGGGTTCGTCGTCTGGTACCGGGGGATGGGCCTGATCGGGGTGGCGAGGGCGAGCCAGCTCCAGCTCGCGCAGCCGCTGCTGACGCTCGTGTGGGCCGTGCTCCTGCTGGGCGAGGAACTCGGCCCCGCCGTGCCGCTCACCGCCGCCGTCGTGCTCGCGTGCATCGTCGTGACGCAGCGGTCGCGGCCGTCGTGAACCCCGGTGTGTCGTCGTTCACCCGGCGGCCGGTTTTCCGGCGTCCGAACAGTCGGACGTCCTACGGTACGGGTCCACGGCCGTGATCATCGCGGTGGACCGACGGGAGCAGCCTGGTGGAGCACGACGTCCTCCTGGGGCACGACGGCGGCATCGGCCGCGTCGTCCTCAACCGCCCCAGGGCGATCAACGCCCTCACCCACGACATGGTGACGCGGATCGAGGCGGCGCTGACGGCCTGGGAGGCCGACGACTCGGTCCGCGCGGTGGTCGTCTCCGGCGCCGGTGAGCGGGGCCTGTGCGCGGGCGGCGACATCCGCGGCATCCACGCCGACGCCGTCGCGGGCGGCACGGCCTCGCTGGACTTCTGGCGCGACGAGTACGCGCTCAACGCCCACGTCGCCCGGTACCGCAAGCCCTACGTCGCGATCATGGACGGCATCGTGATGGGCGGCGGCGTCGGGATCTCCGCGCACGGCGGCGTCCGCGTGGTCACCGAGCGCACCAGGCTCGCCATGCCCGAGGTCGGCATCGGCCTCGTCCCGGACGTCGGCGGCACCCACCTGCTCTCCCGCGCGCCGGGCGAACTGGGCACGCACCTCGCCCTGACCGCCGCGGTCATCGGCGCGGGCGACGCCATCGCGTGCGGCTTCGCCGACCACTTCGTGCCCGCCGAGCACCTGGCGGACTTCGTCGACGCCCTCGCCGGGGGCGTCGACGCCGCCGTGCGCGACCACGCCCGCGCCGCACCGCCCGCCGACCTCGCGGGGGAGCGGGGGTGGATCGACCGGTGCTACGCCGCCGACACGGTGGAGGAGGTGCTGCACCGCCTGCGCGACCTCGGTTCGCCCGAGGCCAAGGAGGCCGTCGAGCGGATCCTGGGCGGGTCGCCGACCGCGCTGAAGGTCACCCTGCGGTCCCTGCGCCGCGCCCGCGACCTGCCGTCGGTCGAGGCCGTCCTCGCGCAGGAGTACCGGGTGTCGACCGCCTGCTTCCGCTCGCCCGACCTGGTCGAGGGCATCAGGGCGCGGGTCGTCGACAAGGACCGCGCGCCGCGCTGGAACCCGGCGACGCCGGAGGAGGTCTCCGACGCCGCCGTCGAGGGCTTCTTCGCCCCGCTCGGCGACCGGGAACTCGTGCTCCGACGCCGCTGACGCCCGGCTCAGGCCTGGAGCACGGCCTCGATCTCCAGCGAGATGGCGATCTTGTCGCCGATGACCACACCGCCGCCGTCGAGCGGCATGTGGATGTCGATGCCGAAGTCGTTGCGGGAGATCTCCGCGGTCGCGGAGAAGCCCGCGCGGGTGCCGCCGTACGGGTCGGGGCCGAAGCCGTTGAGCTCGACGGTGAGGGGCACGCTCCTCACGACGCCGTGCAGGTCGAGTTCACCGTCGACGACGTAGTCGTCGCCGTCGACCCGCAGACCGGTGGAGCGGTAGGTCATGGTCGGGTACTTCTCGACCTCGAAGAAGTCCGCCGAGCGGATGTGGTTGTCGCGGTCCTCGTTGTTGGTGTCGATGGACGCCAGGTCGATCGTCGCGGTCACGGAGGAGGCCGCGGGGTCCTCCGCGGTGACGATGGTGCCCTCGAACGTGCGGAAGCCGCCGCGGACCTTGCTGACCATCAGGTGCCGGACGCTGAACGAGACGGCCGAGTGGGTCGCGTCGATGACCCAGGTGCCTGCGACGTAGCCGGGGATCTGGATGGCGGTGGTCATGGGGGTTGTCCTCCGTGATCGGGTCCGGGTTCCGGTTCAACATAGGACCACCGCGGTTGACGCCTCAAGTTGTTCCCGTGGAATTCCCGAAGCACTCGTAACGGCACCGCACGGGGCGGCGACTGCCAGGGCGGGTACGTCGAACGAGGTGACCGGCGGCGGCCCGGTCGCCGTCGTGCCGCGCGCGTCGCGGACCACGACGGCCAGGTCCGCGCCCCACCCCTCGTGCTCTTCCTCGACCTCCGGGCGCACGACGCCGGGTCCGCCGCCCCTCGCCCGCCCCGGAGGTCGGGTCGTCGACGGAACGACGGATGGAGGGTTGTCGTGGAGGACAACAACGCCAGGCAGACCTACCTCGCACTGCGGTTCGCCATGCTCCTGCTGGCGACGCTGCTCGCCGTGTCGATCGCGGCGCAGGTGGTCTTCATCGATTCCTTCTGCACGCTGCGGTCGATCAGCGCGTACTACCACACGTCCGTGCGCGGCGTCTTCGTCGGCGCCCTGTGCGCGATCGGCGTCTGCCTCGTCGTCTACCGGGGCAACACGGACCGCGAGAACGTGGTGCTCGACCACTCGGGCTTCATGGCGTTCGTGGTCGCCTTCGTGCCGACCGAGTTCGACCGCACCTGCACCTCGGCCGGATCCCCGGTGCCCGGCAACCCCGGTCTCGCCGACGCCGTCGCGAACAACGTGGGCGCGCTGCTGGTGGTCGCGCTGCTCGCCGCGCTCGCCGCGTGGCTGCTGCCGCGGGTCCGCCCGAACCGGGACGTCCCGCCCAGCGGGTTCGCCAAGGGGGCGCTGGTCGTGACGCTCACCCTGCTCGCGGCGGGCCTGGTGGTCTTCTTCACCTGGCGCGACCTGTTCCTGCGCTACGGCCACGCCACCGCGGCCATCCTGCTGTTCGCGGGCATCGTCGCGGTGGTCTGGCTCAACGCCCTGGACTTCGCCGCCAAGAGGAGCGTGAGCCCCTGGCGGAACCGCTACGGCGCCACGGCGGTCGCCATGGCGCTGACCGTGGTCGGCTCCGTGGTGCTCTACCAGCTCGGGGTCCCGCACGCGGTCCTGGCCGTCGAGGCGCTGCTGATCATCGAGTTCTCGGTGTTCTGGGGCATGCAGACGGTCGAGCTCGGCACCAGCGAGGTCCGCGCCGCCACCACGACGACGGCGTGAGCACCGGTCTCCGGAGCACACCGCGGGGTGCTCCGGAGACCGCGGTCAGCCGACCTCGGCGATCGACGCCCGCGCGCTCGCGCCGTCGGAGAGGAACGACGCCACCCGCTCCCCCTCCTCGGTCACGGCGGTGCGCTCGGCGCGGGTGAAGGCCCGCAGCGGGGTGACGAGCACGGTGCCCTCCTTCGCGGTCCACGTCGCCGCGACCCGGCCGTCCACGAGCGCGACGCGCTCACCGGCGACCGACAGGCCGCGGTGGGCGTCGTCGATGATCCGGCTCCGGTCGTCGTAGCCGAGGATCGCGTTGTCGAACGCGGGCAGGAACCGCACCGGGGCCGGGGTTCCGGCGTCCGGGCGGGGTGCGTCGGGCAGGTCGAGCAGCTCCCGGCCCCGCTCGTCGCGGAAGCCGACCAGCTCGTCGCGCAGCGCGGCCACCGCGGCGGGCAGACCGGCCAGACCGCTCCAGGCCCGCAGGTCCGCCGTCGCCGCGGGCCCGAACGCGGCCAGGTAGCGCCGCACCAGAGCCTGGCCGACCGGGTCCGAACCGTCCTCCGGCAGGGGATCGACCTCGCGGCCCAGCCACGAGGAGACCGGCACGTTGCGCACCCCGCCCTTGGCGCGCCACAGCCCGCGCGGCGGCAGCTGCACCATCGGGATGAGGGCGGCGACCAGCAGTTCGCCCAGCGGCCGGTGGCCGGGCGCGGGCCAGCGGTCGGCGACCGCCCGCGCCAGGTCGCCCATCGAGCGGGGCTCGCCGTCGGCCATCACCGCCCGGCCCGCCTCCGCGAGCTCGCCGAGGTCGATCCCGGCGAGTTCGCGGCGGTAGGTCCCGAGGACCCGTTGGCGCAGCATGGCGTCGTGCCTCGCCCGCCACGCCAGGACGTCGGCGGACGCGAGGAGGTGGACGGTGCGGCGCATGAGGTGCGTCCGCACCACCCGCCGCCCGGTCAGCAGGTCCGAGAGCGCCGCCGGGTCGAACGCGCGCACCCGCGACCAGAGCCCGACGAACGGTTCCTGCGGCTCCTGCGCCTGGAGGCCGCCGAGGTGCGCGACGGCGTCGAGCACCGGCAGGTCGGCCCGGTCGAGCAGCAGCTGCCGGGCCAGCGCGGCGCGGTTGAGCGCCCGCGCGTCGAGGACGGTTCCGCTCATGCCGCCGCGCGCTCGTCCGCCGCGCGCCTGCGCAGGTCCGTGCGGGTGATGGCGGGCGGGACGTAGGACACGTCGATCGGGCCGACGTCCGTGCCGGGCGGCACGATCGCGTCGATCCGGTCCAGGACGTCGTCGGTGAGGGTCGTCGTCGCGCCCGCCAGGAGGTCCTCCAGCTGATCCGCGGTGCGGGGGCCGATGATGGCCGAGGTGATGCCGGGGTGGGCGACGGCGAAGGCCATCGCCAGGTGGGTCAGCGACAGACCCGCCTCGCGCGCCAGGGGGAGGAGCCGCTCGACCGCGTCGAGCTTGCCCTCGTCGGTCAGGTGCCGGGGCACCCAGCGCATCCGCGGGTTGACGGGCGCGGGCCGCCCCTTGCGGTAGCGGCCGGTGAGCAGACCCGACGCGAGCGGGCTCCACACGAGCACGCCCATGCCGTACCTGCGGCAGGTCGGCAGGATCTCGCTCTCGATCCCGCGGTTGAGCACGGAGTACGTGGGCTGCTCGGTGCGGAAGCGCTGGAGGCCGCGCCGCTCGGCGACCCACTGCGCCTCGACGATCTCGGAGACCGGCAGGTTCGACGAGCCGATGGCGCGCACCTTGCCCGCGCGCACCAGGTCGGTCAGCGCGGACAGCGTCTCCTCGACGTCGGTCAGCGGGTCGGGGTGGTGGACCTGGTAGAGGTCGATGTGGTCGGTCCCCAGGCGCCGCAGCGAGTCCTCGACCGCGGTGGTGATCCACCGGCGGGAGCTGCCGCCGCGGTTGGGGTCCGCGCCCGTCGAGCCGTTGACCTTGGTGGCCAGCACGACGTCGGCGCGCCTGCCCTTCAACGCCCTGCCGACGATCTCCTCCGACTCGCCGCCCGAGTACACGTCGGCGGTGTCGATGACGTTGATCCCGGCGTCGAGCGCCCGGTGGACCATGCGCACGCAGTCGGCGCCGTCGGTGTTCCCCGCCCGGCCGAACATCATGGTGCCCAGGCAGTAGGGGCTGACCCGGATCCCGGTCCGCCCCAGATCGCGCATCTTCACGGTGACATCTTCCCTAACGTCGGTCGAGGTTGCCGACAGGACGTTCGCACGGGTGGAGGACAGGGTGTGTCCGCTTCTCCGGCGTGCGCGCGAACTCGTCGTCCGGGGCCGTGTCGCCGAAGATCGGCCGATGCGGTCCAATCATCCGGACGGGTGAATTCGGAGTCTGGACGGGGATCACGTGGGCGAGAACGGCTTCGACATCGTGCTGGTCGCGGTGCTGGTGCTGATCAACGCGGTGTTCGCGGGCAGCGAGATGGCGCTCATCTCGCTGCGCGAGGGGCAGCTGCGGACCTTGGAGCGCGAGGGCGGCCGGAGCGCCCGCACGCTGGTGCGGCTGGCCCGCGACCCGAACCGGTTCCTGGCGACCATCCAGATCGGCATCACGCTGGCCGGGTTCCTCGCCTCGGCGACCGCGGCGGTGTCGCTGGCCGAGCCGCTCGTGCCGCTGCTGGGTTTCCTGGGGGGCGCGGCGAACGCGGTCGCCGTGGCGCTGGTGACGGTCGTGCTGACCTTCGTGACCCTGGTGTTCGGGGAGCTGGCGCCCAAGCGGCTGGCGATGCAGTACGCCCTGCGGTGGGCGCTGCTGGTCGTGCGCCCGCTGGACCTGCTGTCGACGATCTCCCGTCCGGTGGTGTGGACGCTGAGCGCCGCGACCAACGTGGTCGTGCGGGTGTTCGGCGGCAACCCCGACGCGGGCGGCGAGGAGCTGAGCCCCGAGGAGCTGCGGGAGCTGGTCGCGGGCCAGCGTGGCCTCAACCCCGAGCAGCGCATGATCATCAGCGGGGCGCTGGAGATCCACGAGCGGCGCCTGCGCGAGGTGCTGGTCCCGCGCCGGGCGGTGTTCACGCTGGCCGCCGACCTGACCGTGCCCGAGGCGCGGGAGGCGCTGGTCGCCTCGGGTCACTCGCGCGCGCCCGTGGCGCACGAGGGTCACCTGGACGACGTGGTCGGCGTCGTCCACCTGCGCGACCTGCTCGCCGACGACAGCGTGCTCGTGGAGGTCGCGCGGGAGGCCGTGCTGCTGCCGGACTCGCTGCGGGTCGCCGACGCGCTGCGCCGGTTCAAGGCGGAGCACGAGCAGTTCGCGCTGGTCGTGGACGAGCACGGCGCGGTGGACGGCATCGTGACGCTGGAGGACCTGCTGGAGGAGGTCGTCGGCGAGATCTACGACGAGACCGACCGCGACGTGCTGTCCGTCCGCACCGACGCCGACGGGTCGATGGTGCTGACCGGCACGTTCCCGATCCACGACCTGGAGGACATCGGCGTCGAGCTGCCCGACGCGCCGGACGGCGACTACACCACCATCGCCGGGCTCGTGCTGGTCGTGCTGGGCCGCATCCCGGAGAAGCCGGGGGACCGGATCGAGGTCTCGGACTGGACCGTCGAGGTGCTCGGGGTGGAGCGCCACGCGATCACGTCGGTGCGCCTGCGCCGGGTCGTGGAGGTCGGGGAGCCCGAGGGGTCGGAGGTTCCCTGACCCCGGTCGGCCGTCGCGCCGACGGGTGATCTTCCGGGTAACCGTACAGCGCTACGTGCTAGTGTTGGCTTGTGTCTGCTCCGGCCGGTTCCGCCGTCGTGCACTCGGGGGATTCCCTTGTGCGGCAGGCGATTCCGGCCGGCGTCGAATCGCGGGACGCCCCGGCGCGCCGGCGGTTCGCCGTGATCGACGGCAGCGCGTCCCCGCTCCACTCCTCGGCGCCCGACTGGGTTCCGTCACCCCCTCGAAGTCCCCACTCGGAGGAACGACTCCATGTTCAAGCGGATGCTGAGCGCCTTCGGCGTCGGCGGCCCGACCGTCGACACCGTCCTTGACTCCCCGCACGCCGTGCCCGGCCAGGTGATCACCGGCCAGGTGCGCATCCAGGGTGGCAGCTCCGACGCCACCATCGACCAGGTCGTGCTGTCGCTCGTCACCCGCGTCGAGGTCGAGAGCGGCGACCACGAGTTCGGCGGCACGGCCGAGTTCCTCCGCGTCGTCGTCGCGCACGGCGTGCGGGTCACCGCGGGCCAGCCGCTGGCGGTGCCGTTCCAGCTCCCCGTCCCGTGGGAGACGCCCATCACCACCGTCGGCGGGGCGAACCTGCACGGCATGACCGTCGGCGTCCGCACGGAACTCGTCATCTCCGGGGCTCCCGACAAGGGCGACCTCGACCCGATCGCGGTCTCGCCGCTGCCGTCGCAGGACCGCGTGCTCGACGCCTTCGGAGCGCTGGGCTTCCAGTTCCGCAGCGCCGACGTCGAAGCGGGGCGCATCCACGGCGTCCACCAGGACCTGGGTTTCTACCAGGAGATCGAGTTCTTCCCGCCCTCGCGGTTCGCCGGGCGGATCAACCAGGTCGAGCTGACCTTCGTCGCCAACCCGCACGAGCTGGTCGTCGTCCTCGAAGCCGACCGGCGCGGGGGGATGTTCAGCTCCGGCGGCGACTCGTTCGGCCGCTTCGCGCTGTCGCACCAGGACGCCATGGGCGTCGACTGGGCCTCCGAGATCGACGGGTGGCTGGCCCAGGTCGCCGAGCGCGGCGGCCACTCCGCCTTCGGCGGCCAGCCGGGCTACGGGCAGCAGCACGGGTACCAGCAGCACGGGTACGGCCACGACGAGCACCACCGCCGCGGTCCCGGCATGGGTGCCGTCGTCGGTGGCGTGGCCGCCGGTGTCGTGGGCGGCATGGTCCTGGGCGAGGTCGTCGACGAGGTCGGCGACGCGTTCGAGGACGAGGGGGAGGACTTCGCGGGCGAGGAGTGATCCCGCTCGAACCGGGGGCCCGGCGGGCGAGGAGCCTGCCGGGCCCCCGGTCGTCCACCGGTGCGGGGGTCGCGCCGTCGTGGTGCCGCAGTCGGGGGCCCGGTCAGGTCAGGGGGAGGTCGGGCGGTATCTGGAGCGCGATGGTGACGAGCGAGTGCACGCGACCGGCGATGGCGGCCAGCAGGCCGTGCGTCTCGGGGTCGGCGGCGCTGATCGCCGCCTGGAGGACGTCGAGGTCCGCGGTGATCCGCGTCAGCAGGTCGGCCACGTCGGCGGGCTGGGAGCCGAGCGCGCGCGAGATCTCCTCCAGGCTCACGCCCTGCGTCTCCAGGCGCTGGATCACGCCGATGCGGTCGGCGTCGGCGGGGGAGTAGAGCCGGTAGTTCGACGCGGTGCGCTTCGCGGGGGCGAGCAGGCCGAGGCCGGTGTAGTAGTCGATGGTGCGGATGCTGACACCGGAGCGGGCCGCGAGTTCGCCGATCTTGAGCAGGGCTTCGCTCATCCCCGTGCTCCTCTCGGGTCGTCGGTGATCCACCTGAACCATACAGTGCCGCGTGCTAGTGTTGACTGCATGCCTTCCACCGCTGACCCCGAGGGGTGCAGTAGTCAGCCGGGCCACGCCCGGCTGAACAGCCTGTTCGACCCCGGTGCCGCTGTCCTGCCTGGTCTACCGGGTGGGGACGCGGCATGTTGATTCTCTGGGGCCTGGTCGCGATCGTGCTGCTCACCGCGGCGACCGGGTACTTCGTGGCCCAGGAGTTCGCCTACATGGCGGTGGACCGGGGCCGCCTGCGGCAGATGGCCGAGGAGGGCGACAAGCCCGCGGAGCGCGCGTACCGGGTGACCCAGCGCCTGTCGTTCATGCTCTCCGGCGCCCAGTTCGGCATCACGGTCACCGCGCTGCTGGTCGGCTTCGTCGCCGAACCCCTGCTCGGCTCCGGCCTGGCGGACGTGCTCGGCTTCACCGGCCTGTCGGAGGCCACGAGGCTGTCGCTGTCCGTGGCCGTCGCGCTGGTGTTCGCCACCGTGGTGCAGATGGTGCTGGGCGAACTCGTGCCCAAGAACCTCGCCATCGCCAAGCCCGAGGCGCTGGCCAGGGCCCTCAGCTCGTCGACCCTGCTCTACCTCGTGGTCGCCGGACCGGTCATCCGGTTCTTCGACGCCGCCGCGAACAAGCTGCTGCGCTCCGTCGGCATCGAGCCGGTGGAGGAGCTGCCGCAGGGCGCGACGCCCGAGGACCTGCACCAGATCATCGACGAGGCGGGTGCCCAGGGCCACCTCGACCCCGAGCTGTCCCGGCTGCTCGACCGCGGCCTCGACTTCCGCGAGCTGGTGGCCGAGCAGGCCATGACGCCGAGGGTGTCGGTGCACACCGTCAAGGCGGACGAGCCCGTGTCGCGGATCGTGGAGCTGCTCGACACCGGGCACTCCCGCTTCCCCGTCGTGGGGGAGGACCTCGACGACGTGGTCGGCCTGGTCGGCCTCGCCGAGGTCCTGACCGTCGACCCCGAGAAGCGCGCCGACACGCCGATCGGGCGGATCGCCTCGCCCGCCGTGCTCGTGCCCTCGACGCTGCCGCTGCCCGCCGTGCTGGAGCGGCTGCGCGCCGAGCACCGCCAGACCGCCTGCGTGGTCGACGAGTTCGGCGGGTTCGCGGGCGTCGTGTCGCTGGAGGACCTGGCGGAGGAACTCGTCGGGGAGATCCACGACGAGGACGACCTGATCGCCGACGTGGTCGAACAGCGGCCCGACGGCTCGTGGACGGTGCCCGGCAGGCTCCGCATCGACGAGATCGAGGACGCGACCGGCGTCTCGCTGCCGACCGACAACGGCTACGACACGGTGTCCGGCCTCGTGCTGAGCGAACTCGGCCGCACCGCCCGCGTGGGCGACGAGATCGAGGTCGCCGTGCCCGTGCCGTCGCTCGACGACGAACCGCCGTCGTGGCGGCACGTGCTGGTGCGGGTCGCGGCGGTCGCCAGGAACGTGCCCAGCACGGTCGTGCTGCGCGACCGGCCCGCGCCGCCCGACCCACCGGACGACGAGGAGGAACGGGGAACCGTGCCCGAGGATGACGAGGTGCTGGGCCGATGAGCATCGGGTTGTCGCTCGCCGTGTCGTTCGCCCTGCTGGTGGGCAACGCCTTCTTCGTCGCCGCGGAGTTCGCGCTGATCTCCGCGAAGCGCCACCGGCTGGAGCAGTCGGCCGCCGAGGGCAGCCGGGCCGCCCGCGCGGCCGTCGCGGGCGTGCGGGAGCTGTCGCTCATGCTCGCGGGCGCGCAGCTCGGCATCACGCTGTGCACCCTGGGGCTCGGCGCGCTGGCCGAGCCCGCCGTGGCGACGCTGCTCGACCCGCTGTTCCTGCTGACCGGGCTGCCCCCGGTGGTGGCGCACGGGATCGCGTTCGCGCTCAGCCTCGTGCTGGTGGTGTTCCTGCACATGGTCGTCGGGGAGATGGCGCCGAAGTCGTGGGCGATCTCGCACCCCGAGCGCTCGGCGCTGCTGCTGGCGCTGCCGTTCCGCGGGTTCGCCCGAGGGGTGCGCTGGCTGCTGTCCGCGCTCAACGGCACGTCCAACGCGCTGCTGCGGCTGCTCAAGGTGCAGCCGCAGGACGAACTGGCCCAGGCGCACCGGCCGAACGACCTGCTGATGCTGCTGCGCCAGTCCGGTGAGCACGGCACGATCCCCGAGGGCCAGCAGCGCCTGCTCACCAGGATGCTGCACCTCCAGAACACCACCCTGGCCGAGGTGATGATCCCGAGGGACAGGACCGTGACCGTGACCGAGGGCACCACCGCCCACGAGGTCGAGCGGCTCAGCCGCGACACCGGTCGGTCGCGGTTCCCGGTGCTGGACCCCGACGGCGCGTTCGTCGGCCTGCTGCACATCCGCGAGGTCGTGCGCGCCACGGCCACCGGCGCCGACCCGGCGGCGGGCACGATGATGACCACACCGCTGACGCTGCCCGCCGACCTGCCCGTCGCCCGCGCGGTCACCGCGATGCGCGGCGCGAGGTCGCAGCTGGCGCTGGTCGCCGACGGCGAGCGGACCGTGGTGGGCATCGCCGCGCTGGAGGACCTCCTCGAACAGCTCATCGGGGAGTTCGACGACGAGACCGACCGCGAGCGCGGCACCGCGGGCTGACCTCGACCGCGGTGTCCGGTGTGGACCGTGCACACCGGACACCGCGGGTTCCGTCCCCCGTGGTGGCGCATCCCCTGGGGTGTGACTCCCCCGGTTCCGGGGGGCCAGCACAATGGCTCCCATGACCAGCAGTGCGACGGAGGCGGTCGGGACGCCGGTCCGCCGGGTACCGGGGCGCGACCGCGACGTGGCGCGGTCCCTGACGCGCCAGTCGGTCCTGGTGGCGGCCGTGTGCCTGCTCACCGACGCGGTGAGCTTCCTGACCAGGGGACCCGAGAGCGTGGGGGCGTTCGAGGCGCTGCTCCTGGTCGTGATCGTCGTCGCGGACGCCGCCCTGGCCTCGTCGCCCCGGTACTCGGGCTGGGTCGCGCTCGCGCAGGGCGCCCTGGTCCCGGTGCTGGCGGTCGTCCTGCCGGGCCGCAGCGCGACCACCGCCGGGCTGCTGGTGTCCGCCTACCGGTCGGGCGCCTGGCTGCGGAACCTGCCCGCCGGGCTCTCGCTGATCGCACTGGGCACCGGCGTGCTGGTGTCGCTGTGGATCAGCGGGTCGAGGGACCCCCTGGCCGTGCTGACCCTGGTGACCGCCAACTCCGTGCTGCCGTGGCTGGTCGGCCGCTACACCACCGCGCGCAAGGCCCACGTCGACGAGCTGCGCCGCCAGCGGGAGGACGCGCTGCGCGACGCGCGCGCCGAGGTGGCCAGGGCGGTGGCCAGGGAGCGCGAGGCCATCGCCAACGACCTGCACGACGTCATCTCCCACCACGTCAGCGCGATCGGCGTCCACGCCGCCGCGGCCAGGCTGAACCTGGACGACCGGGACTCCGCGGCCTCGGGCGCGGGTCCGGTGACCACGTCGCTCACGGCGGTGGAGGCGTCCAGCCGGGCGGCGATGGTGGACCTGCGCAGGCTGCTCGACCTGCTGCACGAGGGCGACGACTCCGCGCAGCCCGGCCTCGGCAAGCTCCAGGAGCTGTTCGACGGCGTCCGGAACTCCGGTCTCCGGGTGGCCTTCGCCGTCTACGACGACCCGCGCCCGGTGCCGAGCGCCGTCGACACCGCGCTGTACCGGGTGGCGCAGGAGATGATGACCAACGCGCTGCGGCACGGCGACGGGACGGCGGTGCGGGTGGAACTGGAGTACGGCCGCGACCACGTGGTGCTCACCGCCCGCAACCGGGTCGCCTCCGAGGCGGTGCTCGCGGAGCGCGGTTCCCTGGTGGGGCAACGGGGTTCGGCTCGCGGGCTGGAGGGGATCGGGAAGCGCGCGGAGAGCCTCGGCGGTTCCGCGACCTCCGGCCTCGTCGAGGACGGGCAGTTCTGGGAGACCAGCGTGACGATGCCGATCGGAAGCGGAACATGACCCTGCGCATCGTGATCGCCGACGACCACGCGATGTTCCGCTCCGGCCTGCGGGCCGTGCTGGACGCCCAGCCGGACATGAGCTGCGTCGCGGACGTCGGCGACGGCTACAGCGCCGTCGAGGCGACCCGGAACCTGCGGCCCGACCTGGTGATCCTCGACGTGCGGATGCCCAAGCTCGACGGGCTCGCGGCGGCCCGCGAACTCATGTCGTCGGGGTTCCGCGACCTCAAGGTCGTGCTGCTCACCACGTTCGACGCCGACGACTACGTGCACGAGGCGCTGGCGTCGGGCGTGAGCGGCTTCGTGCTGAAGAGCCTGCCGCCCGAGGAACTGGTGACCGCGATCCGCGTCGCCGCGCGGGGCGACACCTACATCGACCCGTCGATCACCCGCCGCCTCGCCCCCCGGCTGGCCGACGTGCTGACGCCCACCGCCGGGCCCAGGAGCACGGCACCGGGGGTGGACCGGCTCACCGCGCGCGAGCACGAGGTGTTCCTGCTGATGGCGGCCGGCCTGTCCAACGCCGAGATCTGCGACCAGCTCTACGTCGGCGGTCAGACCGTCAAGACCCACGTGTCGCGCGTGCTGGCGAAGCTCGGGCTGCGGGACCGCGTGCACGCCGTGCGCTTCGCCCACCACCACGGCCTGATCGGGCAGGACGACACCTCCGGCCTGTGACGGACCCGGAACCGTCGGTGCTGTCCGGCAGCGTCGTCCTGGGAGTGGACGCAGGAGGCCGTCGCGGGTGGTTCGGACGGGGGTCCGCGTTCGGCGACCGCCGAGGAGCGGGCGAACGCCAGGCGGGCGGTGTCGCCGCGCGCGGCGCTGGTGGACCTGCCGCACGTCCTGGAGGGCGGGGTGCCCGGCGCGGCGGCCCACCAGGCGGCCGCGCGGCTGCTGCCCGCCGGGGCACCGGGCCCAGGGCGGCGCACCCGGCAGGCGCGCGGTGGGACCCGTCCACCGGCACCTGGTCGGTGGACGACGCGGCGGCGGTGCGCGCCCTGGAGCCCCGCGACGGGCGCGGCCCGCCACCCGCGGAGGTGGTGGACGCGTTCCTGTCCGTGCACGCCGAGCGCGCCGCGCGTCCGCTGGTCGAGGAGCTGCACGCCCGCGCCGGCACGCGGAACGGCGGTACCGCCCGCAGTTCGAGCCGCCTGCGGCGCGTGCGGCCGACGCGACCGGGCGCATCCCCGCCGCCGGCCGCACGGTCCTGGGCTCCGGGGCGGCGGGCCCAGGGGAAGGGCTCGGCGCGACGGGCCGGTCGTTCGGCGGGGACCCGGTCCAGGTCGCTGTTGCCAGTGTTTGGCAGTAAGCTTCGTCACATCGGGAGCCGAGCGGCGGAGGACGAACGTGGTGGACCAGGTGGTCGCGGAGCGGTGGGTCGAGCGGTGGGACCGCCAGC
Organism: Umezawaea sp.; assembly: GCF_057122925.1. Classification (NCBI taxonomy): domain Bacteria; kingdom Bacillati; phylum Actinomycetota; class Actinomycetes; order Pseudonocardiales; family Pseudonocardiaceae; genus Umezawaea; species Umezawaea sp. The sequence continues at coordinate 61,158 of NZ_DBNGPQ010000122.1, forward strand.
AGGAGCGCTACGTCGCCGACCGCGAGGAGCGGTTCCGGGTGATCGGCGACGTCGTCGAGCACGTGTGCGCCGCCGTGGAGGCACCGGTGGTCGTGGACCTCGGGTGCGGGCCCGGTTCGCTGTCGACGCGGCTGCACGCCCGCGTGCCCGCCGCGAGGGTCGTCGGGGTCGACGCGGACCCGTTCCTGCTGGCCCTGGCCCGCGCGGGTCGGACGCCGGTCGAGTACGTGCGGGCGGAACTCGGTGAGCCCGGCTGGGTGGAGGCCCTCGGTGTCGGGTCCGGGTGGGACGCGGCGGTGTCGACCACGGCGCTGCACTGGATCGCGGCCGAACGCCTGGAGGGCGTCTACCGCGACCTCGCCGCGGCGATCCGGCCCGGCGGTGTGCTGGTCAACGGCGACCACCTCCACGACGAGCGGCCCGCGCTGCGGGAGCTGGCCGAGGTCGTCCGCCACCGGCGGGCCGAGCGCGCGGGGGTCGTCGAGAACGAGGAGTGGTCGGCCTGGTGGGACGCCGTCCGCGCCGATCCCGAGCTGAGCGGTGCGTTCACCGGCGAGCGACCCCGAGCCGAGAACGACGGCCGCGGCAACGGGCTGAGCGCGCGCTGGCACGTGGAGGCGCTGCGGCGGGCCGGGTTCGCCGAGGTGGGCGTGGTGTGGCAGTCCGGTGACGACCACGTGGTGGTCGCGGTGCGCTGACGGGAGGTTGAACGTCCGGTCCGGCCGTTCCGTAGTCCTCGTCGTGAGGCTGCTGCGGAACGACGACGCCGAGATCACCCGGTTGGCGCTGGAGGCCCGTTCCGGGGACCGGTCGGCGACCGAGCGGTTCGTGCGCGCGACCCAGGCCGACGTCTGGCGCTTCGTCGCGCACCTGGCGGGCGACGCTCAACTCGCCGACGACCTGGCGCAGGAGACGTTCCTGCGCGCGCTGCCGAGCCTCGCGCGCTTCCAGGCCAGGTCGTCGGCCAGGACGTGGCTGCTGTCGATCGCGCGGCGGGTGGTGGCCGACCACCTCCGGTCGGTGAAGGTCCGGCCCAGGGTGGACGGCCACGACGACTGGCGGACCGCGGCCGAACTGGCGCAGCCGGACGCGGGACCGGGCTTCGCCGACCGCGTCGCGCTGCACGACGCCGTGTCCTCGCTCGACCCCGACCGCGGGGCGGCGTTCGTGCTCACCCAGGCGCTCGGCCTGTCCTACGCCGAGGCCGCGGAGGTGTGCGACTGCCCGGTGGGGACGATCCGGTCGCGCGTGGCCAGGGCCCGCGAGGACCTGGTGGCGCTGCTGCGCGACGACGACCGGTCGGGCCGGGAGCGGTCGGCGGGCTGACGCCGCGGGGCACCCCGCCGACCGCCGGTGAGGCGACGACACACCGACCGCGACACACCGAGGCGCTCCGGCGCCGAGACGGCCTGACGACGTGACGGTTCGGCGGGGCGGCGACGCGGCAGAGCCGTCAGGCGGCGTGCTTGCCGCTCACCGGGCGCAGGTGTCGCCACCGGGGACTTCCGCCGTGCACCCGCCGCGCCGGGCCGTCCTGCGCGCCCCCGTCGTCGACGGGGAGGGGTGTGCCGTCCGGGCCGGTCGCGCGGGCGCCGTCCTCCGGGGTGCGGCCCGTGCGGTGCACGACCAGCAGCACCACCAGGCCCAGCACCAGGAACGCGTGCGAGGTGATCCGCGACAGCGGCGCGGTGCCCGTGACCAGGTCGTGCGCGGAGAAGGGCGTGAGCACCGCGACGAACCCGGCCATCACCGGGAGCAGCCCGGTGCTCGCGCTGGGGCGCAGGGCGGTCCACAGCATCCCCAGGCCGAGGGCGAGGTTCCACGCGGTGCTCTCGTTGAACAGGTGCGTCGACCCCGCCCCGTGGCCTGCGTGGGCGTCCCCGGCGTTCACCCCGAAGACCTGGGCCAACCCGAGCGTCAGCTGGGCGACGGCCACGCCCGCCAGCACGGCGCGCGGGTACCAGCCGCGGGTCGGCCGCGCGGCGGGCGGCACGGGCGGTGCGGCGGCCAGCACCTGCGCGGCGAGGTCCGGGACGTCGACCGCCGGGCGCAGGCGCAGACCGCGCGTCAGCGCCGCCGCGTCCTGCTGCCACCGCCTGCACGCGGCGCAGGACTCCAGGTGCGCGTCGGTCACCCCGGCGGGCACGGGTTCGGCCTCGCCGTCCGATCGCGCCGACAGGGCTTCTCGGCAGATGTCGCAGTCCACGTGGAGATTGTCGCTCCAAGCGGAGCAGAAGTTCCCTCCCGGCTCTGGGTTAACCTCATCGACCGTGTCCACTACACGCGACGACGACGCGGTGACGGCCAGTGCGCTGGCCGCCGGAGCAGGCGATCGGGCGGCGCTCGAACGGTTCGTCCGCACCACCCAGCGCGACGTGTGGAGACTCGTGGCGCACCTCGCGAGCGTCCGGGAGGCCGACGACCTGACGCAGGAGGTCTACCTCCGCGCCCTGCGCAGCCTCCCCGGTTTCGAGGGCAGGTCGTCCGCCCGCACCTGGCTGCTGTCGATCGCCCGCCGCACGGTGGTCGACCACGTGCGGGCCGCGGTGGCCAGGCCGTCGATCGCGTGGGCCGCCGACTACGTGAAGGTGTCCGACGCCCGCGTCCGGGAGCGGAACCGCACCGGGTTCGAGGACGTCGTCGACCTGAACGTGCTGCTCGACGGCCTCACGCCCGAGCGCCGCGAGGCCCTCGTGCTGACCCAGGTGTTCGGCCTGTCCTACGTCGAGGTGGCGGAGGTCTGCGGCTGTCCGATCGGGACGGTCCGCTCCCGCGTCGCGCGGGCCCGCGACGACCTGCTGCGAGCGGGCGGCCAGGAGGACTCCGGGGTCGTGTGATCCCGAGGTCCACCCCGGACCGCGGACGGCGGGAACCGAACGCGGAACCGATCCGACTACTCGATCAGCGGTCCGGTGAGGACCGGACGAGACGGGAGTCGGTTCGTGGTCGGTCGAGCGCTGCGCGGTGCAGCCGTCGCTTCGGTGTTCCTGCTCTCGGCGTGCGGCGGTGGCCCGCCCTCCGCCGCACCGCCCGCCCCGGCCGGGGCGGGGTTCCCGGTGGAGCTGGAGAACTGCCGGGGAGCGAGGATCAGCTTCGACTCCGCGCCGTCGAGGATCGTGACCAGCAACGCCTCCAGCCTGGAGGTGCTGTTCTGGCTCGGCGCGCAGGAGAAGGTGCTGGGCACCGGGTTCCCGCCCGCCGCGGGCACCATGCCCGAGGAGTTCGCCGAGGCGGCGGCGAAGGTCCCCGTGCTGGGGGACCGGGTGATCGCCAAGGAGAAGCTGCTCGGCTCCGGCGCCGACCTGTACATCGACACGTTCAGCGGCATGGGCGCGATGGGTGGCGCCGCGGGCGTCGCGCCCACCGAGGAGGAGTTCGCCGCCGTCGGCGTCAAGCACCTGTTCCTCCGGTCCACGGCCTGCCCGGCGGACGCGGGCCGCGCGGTCACGGACCTGTCGGGGGTCCAGGAGGACATCAGGCGGCTGGGCGCGGTGACCGGCACCTCGGCCAGGGCCGGGGAACTCGTCGCAGGCATGGAGCGCACGACCGGCGAGGTCCGCGCCGCCCTCGCGGGCGTGCCCGAGGGCGAGCGCCCCACCTACTACTTCTTCGACGTGGGCGCGACCCCCGGCCAGCCGGTCGCGGCGTGCAACCAGCAGGTCGCCAACGCGGTGATCACCCTGGCGGGCGCGCGCAACGTCTACGGCGACTGCTCGGGCGGGTTCAAGCCGGTGGGCTGGGAGGACGTCGTCGCCCGGAACCCCGACTGGATCCAGCTCGGCGTGCGCAACCGGGGTGACGCGCGGGCCAACCAGGCCGGGTTCGACGAGGCGGTCAGGTTCCTCAAGGAGTTCCCCGCCACCGCGGGCCTCGAGGCCGTCCGCGAGGACCGGTTCCTGCGGATCCCGTCCGAGCGCACCACGATCGCGAGCGTGCGCAACGCCGACACCGTCCGGGAGATCGCGGCGACGCTGCACCCCGACCTGGTCAAGGCGGGCTGACGGGTGGTGGTGCTGCCGTCCCGCCGCGAGCGGGACCGGACCGGCGACTCCTCGGCCGCACGGGCCGGTCTCGTCTCGGCGGTGCTGGTCGTGGCCCTCGTGGTGCTCCTCAGCGTGGCCGTGTCGCTGGGCTCCAGCACGATCCCGGTCGGCGACGTGTGGGCGGCGGTGTGGCGCGGGCTGACCGGCGCCGCTCCCGTGGCCGGGACGTCGGACGTCATCGTCTGGCAGCTCCGCGTCCCGCGCGCGCTGCTGGCCGCGGTCGTCGGCGCGGGACTGGGGCTGGTCGGCACGGCGGTGCAGGCGCTGGTGCGCAACCCCCTCGCCGACCCGTACCTGCTGGGCATCTCCTCCGGCGCCTCCCTGGGCGCCGTCGCGGCCATCGTGTTCGGCGCGAGCGCGGGAGGGCTGGCGGAGCTCGGCCTGTCCGGTGCCGCGTTCGTCGGCGCGCTCCTGTCGTTCAGCCTGGTGTGGACGATGGCCCGCCGCGGCGGCGGCTTCTCCCCGCTGCGCCTGGTCCTCGCGGGCGTGGGCATCGGGCAGTTCCTGTCCGGCATCACCAGCTACCTGGTCCTCCAGACCGCCGACGAGCAGCAGACGAGGGGCGTCCTGTTCTGGCTGATGGGCAACCTCGGCGGGGCGAGGTGGGACCTGCTCGCCGTGCCCGCGCTCGCCGTGGTGCTCGTCGGCCTGCTGCTCCAGTCCCGCGCCCGCGGCCTCAACGCCCTGCTGATGGGCGACGAGACCGCGGCGGGACTGGGAATCGACGTGTCCAGGCTGCGGAGGGAGCTGTTCGTCGCCACCAGCCTGCTGACCGGCGTGCTCGTGGCCGTCTCGGGCGCGATCGGGTTCGTCGGGCTGATGGTCCCGCACGTGTGCCGCCTGGTCGTCGGCGGCGACCACCGCCGCCTGCTGCCCGTGGCCGCCCTGTTCGGGGCCGTGCTGCTGGTGGCGGTCGACGTCGTCGCCCGCACGGCCCTGGAGACGCAGGAACTGCCCGTAGGCGTGGTCACCGCGTTCATCGGCGCCCCGACCCTGCTGTACCTGCTCGACCGGAAGCTGGAGAAGTAGATGCGCCTGGACGTCGAGGACCTCCACGTCACCCTGTCCGGCCGCAGCGTGGTGTCGGGCGTCCACCTGTTCGCCGCCGACGGCGAGGTCGTCGGGCTCGTGGGGCCCAACGGCAGCGGCAAGTCCACCGTGCTGCGCACCGTCTACCGGCACCTGCGCCCGACCTCGGGACGGGTGCTGCTCGACGACGCCGACGTGCTGGGGCTGACCGCGCGGCAGGCCGCCCGGCACGTCGCCGCCCTGCCCCAGGAGCGCGGCACGGACTTCGAGCTGTCCGTCCGGGAGGTCGTCGCGATGGGCCGCACGCCCTACAAGCGCGCGTTCGCGGGCGACGACCCGGAGGACCGGCGGATCATCACCACCGCCCTGGAGCAGGTCGGCATGGCCGCCGACGCCGGGCGCGGGTTCTCCACGCTGTCCGGCGGCGAGCGCCAGCGGGTGCTGCTGGCGCGCGCGTTCACCCAGCAGCCCGACGTCCTGGTGCTCGACGAGCCCACCAACCACCTCGACGTGCGGCACCAGGTCGAACTGCTGTCCCTGCTGCGCGAGCACCGCCGCACCACGTTCGTCGCCCTGCACGACCTCAACGCCGCGGCCTCGGTCTGCGACCGGCTGCACGTCCTGCACGACGGCGCGGTCGTGGCCTCCGGGACGCCGCGCGAGGTGCTGACCGGTGACCTCATGGCCTCGGTGTTCGGCGTGCGGGCGGCGGTGGTGGACCACCCGCTCACCGGTGACCCGCTGATCGCCTTCGACCACCGCACCCCGGCGAGCGCGGTCGCGGCGCGGCCCACCTGATCCCACCGGGGCCGGGACCGCCCCGACGATCTCGAAGTCCGCGGGAACCGAACGGCTCCCGCGGACGACTACTGCGTCAGGTCCCCACTCCCCGCACGAGGTGTCGCATGTCTGCTCCCGCCGTTGAGGCCGAAAGAACCGACGAGACGTCCGGCCCGCCCCGGCTCGCGGTGGCGCCGCTGCTGCGTCGGCTGCACTTCTACGCGGGGGTGCTGGTCGGTCCGTTCCTCGTGATCGCCGCCGCCTCCGGGATGCTGTTCGCGCTCGCGCCGCAGGTCGACGACGTCCTCTACGGCGACGTCCTGGTGGCGTCCCCGGTCGGGGGCGCCCCGCGTCCGCTCGCCGAGCAGGTGGAGGCGGCGCGGGCCGCCGTGCCGGACGGGACGGTGACCGGCGTGCTGGTCGCGGACGACCCGGAGGCCACGACGCGGGTGGTGCTCGCGGAGCCCGGCCTGCCCGAGGAGTACAGCACGACCGTCTACGTCAACCCCTACACCGCCCGGTCGCAGGGGCAGCTGACCACCTGGTTCGGCTCCACGCCCGCCACCACCTGGCTGGACAACCTGCACAGCAACCTGAACCTCGGCGTGCCGGGCACGCTGTACTCGGAGCTGGCGGCGAGCTGGCTGTGGGTGCTGTCCCTGGTGGGGCTGGTGCTGTGGATCGGCAGGCGCCGCACCGCGCGGCGCCGCGTCCGCGCCCTGCTGGTGCCGGAATCGGGCGCGAAGGGCGTGCGGAAGACCCGGTCGTGGCACGCGAGCATCGGCGTGTGGGCACTGGTCGGCGCGCTGTTCCTGTCCGCCACCGGGTTGACCTGGTCGACCTACGCCGGCGAGAACTTCAGCGCGGCGCTCACGGCGCTCGACGCCAAGGCACCCGTGCTCGACACCGCGCTCCCCGGTGCCGCGGGCGGCACCAGCGGGTCCGGTGAGCACTCGGAGCACGGCGGCGGCCAGGAGGGCACCGCACCGGTGGACGCGGCGGCCTTCGACCGGGTGCTCGGCACCGCGCGCGGCGCGGGCCTCGACGGCCCGCTGGAACTCACCGTCCCCGCCGCCGCGGGCACCGCGTGGACGGCGGCGCAGACCGACAACACCTGGCCGGTCCGGCTGGACAAGGTCGCGGTCGACGCCGACGGCTCCGCGGTGACCGCCCGCTCCGACTGGGCCGACCGCCCGTTCCTGGCGAAGCTGTCGTCGCTCGGCATCCAGGCGCACATGGGCGTGCTGTTCGGCGCGGCCAACCAGGCCGTGCTGTTCCTGCTGGCCGCGGCGATCCTCACGGTGGTCGTCCTCGGCTACCGGATGTGGTGGCAGCGCCGACCCACCCGCGCCGACCGCCGGGCACCGCTCGGCACCGCGCCGAAGCGGGGGACGTGGCAGCGGCTCCCGCTGTGGTTCGTCGTCCCCGCGCCGCTGGTGCTGATCCTGGTCGGCTGGGCGATCCCGTTGCTGGGCCTCAGCCTGGTCGCGTTCCTGGTCCTCGACGGGGTGATCGGGTTCGTCCGCTCCCGTCGGCGGGCCGGGGTCGGCTGACCACTCCGGACGACACCCCGGTCGATCGTCCGGCGATCGACCGGGGCGATCGGGTGTCGTCGGCGTCCGGGCGCAGAAATGCGGAACCCCTCGCGCGCAACGGGTGCAGACTGCCTTCCAGTCAAGCGGAAGGCGCCCTGCCGCCCACGACGGTCACGTGCGCGGAGGTCGCGGATGTCCACACCCACCTCGTCGAACCGCGCCACGAGGTCACGGTTCCGGCTCGTCGCGGTCCTCGCCGCCGTCGTGCTGGTGGGGGCCGTCGTCGTGGTGGTCCTGCGGTCCATCCCGGACCACCGCACCACGTTCCTGGTCGACTCGTCCTCCGCGGAGGGCGATCTGGCACCGGTCGCCGGCGCGGTCGGGTCGGCCGCGCGCAACGCGGGTGACGACGACGCCCTCGCCCTGCGCGCGTTCGGCGGCGCCTGCGGCGATCCGGCGAACACCTGGCTACCCGTCGGCACCGCCACCGGCAACGGGCGCGAGATCGGCGAGGCGGCGGGCAAGCTCAGACCGGTCGGCGACGCGACGCTGTTCAGCGGGATCCTCGCCGCCGTCGACGACTTCTCCGGCTGGTACCCGTTCCCCGGTCGGCTGGGCAACCGGGTGGTCGTCGTCTCGACCCACGGTTCCGACGCCTGCGCCGAGGACCAGGCCGCCGGGTTGAAGGCGGTCGAGGACCGGGTCGCCGCGTCCGGGACGCACCTGGACGTCCGGCTCGTCGGCTACCGCGTTCCCGCCGACCAGCGCGAGCCGCTGGCGAAGCTGGCGGTCGCCACCGGGTCGGCCGAGCCGGAGTTCGTGGAGACGGCGGAGGACCTCGGTGGGACGCTGACGCGGTTGGCGGTGCCGGTGTCGTCGGACGCGGCCAAGGTCGGCGTCCCCGAGCCCACCACGTCCACCTCGTCCGTTCCACCGCCACCACCGTTCCGGCCGTTCGCCTACGCGACCGCGACCGGCGTCCGGCTGCGCACCGGTCCCGAGGCCGAGTCGGTGGTGCTGGACCAGGTCTCGGAGAACTCCCCCGGAGTGGGGGAGCCGGTGTGGTCGGCGGACGGGAAGCGGCTGGCCTGGCTCCGCCTCAGCGGGGACGCGGGGCGGACCGTCGTGCTCCACGACGTCGAGACCGGCACCCGGCACACCTGGACCTGCGTGGGCTGCGGTGTCGCGTTCGCCGGGTCCCGCCTGATCGGGACCGAGGCGTCGGGCACCGGCTGGGTGCTCTACCCGGACACCGGCGGCCCGCCGACGCCCGTGGAGATCCCCGGCCTTCCCCCGCGACCCCGGGGTGCCTTGGAGGGGTTCGTGACCAGCTCCCTCGTCACCAGCCGCAGCGGGCGGGGCTACGCCGTGCACGCGGTGGACAACGGGGGCGCAGCGGGTTCCACCGACACCGCCTACCGCGTGCACGAGGACCTGACGGCCACGCGGGCGTTCCAGGTGGACGGTGATCCCCGGCCGTCCCCGCTGGCGGTGAACGAGGACGGGACGCGGTTCGCCTGCGTCACGGACGGGCTCACGCTGGTCGACACGGCGAAGGGGACCGTCGTCACGGGCGAGGACCTCGACTGGCGGGCGACCACGAACCCTGGGGCCGTCGCGGGTCTGCGGTTCCTGCCGGACGGCGACGCCGTCGCCGTGACGCTCGTCGCCCCTCCGGCTCCGCCCGTGCAGCCGGGGTCGTGGTGGAACGCCGTGCGGCCCGCCGCTGTCACCGGCCACCGGTTCACCAACGGCGCCTGGACCAGGTCCGCGCAGGCGGAACCCCTGGTCGAGGACGTCGGTGGAGGCTGGCGGGCCACCCTGACCTTCTCGGGGATCGCCGGGTTCAGCGGCGCGGGCGAGCTGACGCTGACCGAGGAGGGGCGGTCGATCGTGGTCGAGCCGAACGCCGTCGCGATCCTCCCCGCCCCCTGACCGACGGGAGACACCCCGTGGTGGAACCGGAGAGCCCTCGCTCCGAGGCGCACAACACCCTGTCGGCCGAGCACGTGACCACGTCCCTCCAGGTGGGCACCGTGCACGGCGCCGTGGTGGGGACGATCAACTGGTTCGGTGTGCAGGTGCCGCGGTCGGTGGCCAGGGCCGTGATCACCCTGGTCGTGGTCGCGCTGGTGGGCGCCGGGACGTTCGCCGTGGTGACCTGGGTGGTCCCGCTGTTCGCGCCGACGTACAAGACGGAGTTCCTCCTGGACCTCGCCGGGTCGGACACCCCGGACGGGCTCGCGGACAGCACGGCGTCGCTGGCGAAGGCGCTGGGCAACTCCGGTGACCAGGACGCGATGGCGCTCCGCGGGTTCGGCGGGGAGTGCGGCGCGGAGGACAACACGACCCGGCTCGTCGGGTTCGGCGAGGACAACCGGGCGGAGATCGGCGAGGCGGTGCGCGGCCTGTCGGCCTCGGGGAGCGCCACGCTCGTGCGCGGCATCGTGGAGGCGACCGCCGACTTCTCGGACCCGCTGTCGCTGGACGCGACGCAGGTGAACCGGATCATCGTCGTCACCCGGCACGGCGTCGACGCCTGCGACGACGACGCGCGGTTCGTGGAGCGGGAGGTGCGCGACCGGGTGGCCGCCGCCGGGCTCGCGATCGAGTTCCGGTTCGTCGGCTACCAGCTCCCCGCCGAGCACCGCGACCGGCTGACCGCGCTCGCGACGGCCGCGAACGCCCCGCCGCCGCTGCTGGCCGAGAAGCCCGCCGACCTGGACGCGGCACTGGACTGGGTCGCCAACGTCGAACCCGGCCGCCGTTCCGCGCAGCGGGTGGTCGACCTGCTCAACCCGGCCGTCGCGAAGGTCAACGACGCCGCCCAGGCCATCGTGGACGGACGTCTCGACGTGGCGGGCCGCACCCTCGACGGGGTCGAGCCCGTGACGGCCGAGGCGGAGTTCGAGGAGTTGCGCAGCCGGGCCACGACGTCCGCCGCGGTCGACCTGCACGCACGGGCCGTCGACCTCCGCGACCGCCAGGGACGGGTCGTCGCCGCGGCGGTGGAGCTGCTGGCCGCGGCGCGGTCGGGTGCCGCGCTCGACGAGCGGCTCCGGACGTTCAGGGAGGTGGCCGACGACTACAACGCGCAGGTCGACGTGGTGAACGAGGCGTTGGCCGCGCTGCGCCCGCCGGGAGGGTGACCGTCACGGGCGTGCGGGGGAGCGGTGCGCGCCGTCGTCCCGTCCCGCCCGAACGCCGGGCCGTCGGATGACGGCCCGGCTGTTCGCGCGCCGGGTCAGAAACCCTGGTTGCAACTCGGCACGGTGGGGTTGATGTCGAGGGCTGAGATCCGGACGAAGCCCGCGAACGTGTTGCGCGGCACGAAGACGAGCAACGAGTTGGGTTGGTTCGGCGGGAGGTGGCAGAAGGCCCTGAGCTGTTCGCCGACCCGGAGGTCGCCGCCGAAGTTCACGCAGCCGTCCCCGGAGCAGGACCACAGGTTGGTCCGGATCTTCGTCCGCGCGAAGGAACCGGAGAGGGCGCCGCACCGCTCGCGGTTCTCGGTGTCGCCGGTGAAGTTCGCGGCGGGGACGTAGCCGCCGCGACCGAAGGTGGGGTTGGTGTAGGTGAGGTTGAAGCCGCCGTCGGGGTGGGAGCAGTACGTGTCGACGGGCTGGCGGGCGGGCACGGACTGCGCGTCCTTGGCGCAGACCGAGTTGTCGCAGGCCTGGGTGATCGACGCGGCGTCCAACGTCTGCCTCGACTTCGTCGCCGACGCCGTGCCGTTCACGAACACCATTCCCGTCAGCGCGAGCAGGAAGGCCGTGCTGAGCAGCCCGGCGCGCCTGAGCGATTGACGCATGTCTCTCCTCTTCGAGAAGGGTGGCTGTGTTGCCGGGGCAAGCATCGACGGCCGCGTTCATCGAATCGGCATCGTCGCGTTCATCGCGCCGGGCGTTCCAGGACAACGGCGAAGCGGTAACGGCATCCTGTTACCGTCGCCACCATGAAGAGAGACCTGACGCGCGAGCGGATCATCGGAGCCGCCTCCGACCTGCTGGCCGAAGGGGGCCGCGAGGCGCTGTCGACGCGCGCGGTGTGCACCGCGTCCGGGGTGCAGTCGCCCACCCTCTACCGGATCTTCGGCGACAAGCAGGGGCTGCTGGACGCGGTCGCGAGCCACGGGTTCGAGGTCTACCTGCGGAGCAAGACCTCCCTCGTCGAGACAGACGACCCCGTGGAGGACCTGCGGCACGGCTGGGACCTGCACGTGGACTTCGGCGTGCGCAACCCCGCGCTCTACTCGCTGATCTACGGCGACGCCCGGCCCGGCGTCGAGTCTCCCGCCGCGCGGCAGGCGTCCGCCGTGCTCGCCGGGAAGATCAGGCGCGTCGCCGAGGCGGGTCGGCTGCGGGTCACCGAGGAGCGCGCCGCCCACCTGGTGCACGCGGCCGGGTGCGGCATGACGTTCACCCTCATCTCGCTCCCCGAGGCCGAGCGCGACCCGGCGCTGTCGCTGCTCGCCCGCGAGTCGACGATCGCCGCGGTCACCACCGAGGGCGTCGCCCCCGACCGGTCCGGCGTCGACCCGGTCACCACGGCCGTCGCGCTGCGCGCCGTCGTGCCCACCCTGACCGCGCTGAGCGCTCCCGAGCGCGTCCTGCTGGAGGAGTGGCTGAACAGGATCGCCTCCTCCTAGCTGTTTGCATCGATAGCATTTGGACGTTGCCGTCGTTACGTTATCTTTGGTAGCTTTCGAGCGTTGCCATCGATAACAGAAGGAGGCGTCCCGATGTCCGAGGACGAGCCACCGCCCGCCTTCACCCCCACCAGGCGCACCGTGCTCAAGGCCGGTGCCGCGGCCACGGCGACCACCTCGCTGCCCGCGTGGCCGCGGGCCGCGCTCGCCGCGGCCGACGGCACCGTCCGGATCTCCCTGCGCGTCAACGGGACGACCCACGAGCAGGTCCTCGAACCGCGGGTGACGCTGCTCGACGCCCTGCGCGAGCGCCTGGGGCTGACCGGCACCAAGAAGGGCTGCGACCGCGGCGAGTGCGGCGCGTGCACCGTGCTCGCCGACGGGCGGCGGATCAAGTCCTGCCTGACGCTCGCCGTCATGCAGCAGGACCGCGAGATCACCACCGTCGAGGGCCTCGCGGACGGCGAACCGCACCCCGTGCAGGCCGCCTTCCTCCGCCGCGACGCGTTCCAGTGCGGCTTCTGCACACCGGGCCAGATCATGTCGGCCGTCGCGTGCGTCGCGGAGGGGCACACCGGGTCCGACGACGAGATCCGGGACTGGATGAGCGGCAACCTGTGCCGCTGCGGCTGCTACCCCAACATCGTGGCGGCCGTTCGCGACGCCGCGGAGGAGATGACCTGAATGGACTCGTTCGCCTACTCACGCCCCGACCGGACCGAGGACGCCGTCGCCCTCGGCACCGCGCCCGGCTCGCGCTACGTCGCGGGCGGCACCGACCTGCTCAACCTCATGAAGGACGGCGTGCAGCGGCACGACCGCCTGGTCGACATCAACTCCCTGCCGCTGACCGACGTGCGGGTCTCCGACACGCTCGTCCGCCTCGGCTCCCTGAGCCGGATGAGCGACGTCGCCGCGCACGGCGAGGTCGTCCGCAGGCTGCCCGCGCTGGCGCAGGCGCTGCTGGCGAGCGCGTCGCCCCAGGTGCGCAACATGGCCTCCCTGGGCGGGAACCTCCTCCAGCGCACGCGGTGCTGGTACTTCCGCGACCCCGCCATGCCGTGCAACAAGCGGGACCCCGGCAGCGGGTGCGCCGCGCTGGACGGGGTGAACCGGTGGCACGCCGTCCTCGGCGGCAGCGACCACTGCATCGCGGTCCACCCGTCCGACCTGGCCGTGGCCCTCACCGCCCTGGAGGCCACGGTGCGCGTCGTCGGCGCCGACGGCCCCCGCGAGATCCCCGTGGCGGAGTTCTACCCGCCGCCGGGCGACACCCCGCACGTGGAGTCCACCCTGCGGCCGGGTGAGCTGATCACCGGCGTGGACGTGCCCGTGACGGAGCTGGCCCGGAGTTCGCGGTACCTGAAGGTCCGCGACCGGGCGACGTTCGAGTTCGCCGTGGTCTCCGTGGCCGCCGCCGTGCTGCTGAGCGGCGACGTGGTGCGCGAGGCGCGCCTGGTGTTCGGCGGGGTCGCGCCGCGGCCGTGGCGGTCGCGCGAGGCGGAGCGGGAACTCGTCGGCAGGCGCCTGGACGACCCGGCGATCAGCGCCGCCGTCACCGCGCTGGTGCGCGACGCCGTGCCGCGCGAGCACAACGCCTTCAAGGTGCCGCTGCTCCAGCGCGCCACCACCGACGTCCTGCGACGGTTCAGGAGGACCCGATGAGCCCGTCCGTGGTCGGTCGACCCCTCACGCGGGTGGACGGCATGGCCAAGGTCACCGGGGCCGCCCGGTACGCCGCCGACGCCGACGTGCCGGGCGTGACCCACGCCGTCCTGGTGACGAGCACCGTCGCGCGCGGTCGCGTCACCGCGCTGGACACCGCCGCGGCGCAGGCCGCTCCCGGTGTGCTCGGCGTCGTCACCCACCTGACCATGCCCCGGCTCACCGTGCCCGGCCCGACGGCGGCCTACCTCAAGCGGTTCCTGCCCGTGCAGGACGACGTGGTCCGGCACGCGGGCCAGCCCGTGGCGGTCGTCGTGGCGGAGACCCTGGAGCAGGCGCGGCACGCCGCGACCCAGGTCCGGGTGACCTACCGGGCGGAACCGCCGCGGGTCGTGCTCGCCGACTCGATGGGCGAGGCCTACGTGCCACCACCGGGCAACGACGGCCCCAACGACTACCAGCGCGGCGACGTCGCGGCCGGGTTCGCCGCCGCGGACGTGGTGGTCGAGACCGCGTGCACGACCCCGTTGCAGCACCACAACGCCCTGGAGCCGTCGGCGACGGTGGCCGAGTGGACCGGCGACCGGCTGACCGTGCACGAGTCCACGCAGGGCATCACCAACACCCAGAACGCGCTGGTGCAGGCGTTCGGCCTGCCGAGGGAGAACGTCCGGGTCGTCACGCCCCACGTCGGCGGCGGGTTCGGCGCCAAGGGACCGGTGTGGCCGCACACCGTGCTCGCCGCGGCGGTCGCCCGGCAGGTCGGCAGGCCCGTCAAGCTCGTCCTGTCCCGCGCGGACACCTACACCTCCAACGGCCACCGCGCCGAGACCCGGCAGGCGCTGCGCCTCGGGGCGACCCGCGACGGCGGGCTGACCGCGGTCGAGCACGTCGTGACGCAGCAGGTGTCGCGCACGGAGGAGGCGCTGTTCAACAGCTCCGAGCCCACCCGGATGCTCTACGCCTGCCCGAACGTGCGCTCCACCCAGCGCGCCGTGCGCCTGGACCTGGCCACCGGCAGCTTCGTGCGGTCACCGGAGGCGGCGACCTCCCACGCGCTGGAGTCCGCGATGGACGAGCTGAGCTACGCGCTCGGCGTGGACCCGGTGGAGCTGCGGCTGCGCAACTTCTCGGACACCAACCAGGAGACCGGGGTCCGGCACGGCAGCAACCACCTGCGCGAGTGCTACGAGGAGGGCGCGCGCCGGTTCGGCTGGTCGCGCCGCGACCCCCGGCCGGGGTCCACCCGCGACGGTGCCGAACTGGTCGGCCTCGGCATGGCCACGGCCGCGCACACGGCCGGTGGGCGTCCCGGTTCCGGGGCCACCGTGACGATCTCGCTCGACGGCACCGCGACCATCCGCTCGGGCACGCAGGACATCGGCACGGGCACCCGCACGGTCATGGGCCAGGTCGGGGCCGAGGTGCTCGGCCTGCCCGCCCACGACGTCACGTTCCTCCTGGGCGACACGGACTTCCCTCCCGCGTTCGCCTCGGCGGCCTCGGCCACCGTGCCGAGCGTCGGCAGCGGTGTGGTCAGGGCGGCCACCGCGGCCCGCGAGCAGGTGGTCGCCGCCGCCGTCGCCGACGGGGGAGGGCCGCTGCACGGTGTGCCGCCGGAGCGCGTCAGCACGGCCGACGGGTACCTGTTCGTGGCCGACCAGCCCCGGCGGCGGGTCTCCTACCGGGACGTGCTGCGCCGCCTCGGCAGGCCGGTCGAGGTCACCAGCAACCCGGTCCCGGTGCCGCTGGCCTACTCGGTGGGCGCGGTGTTCGTCGAGGTGCGCGTCGACCCGGTGGTGGGGCGGGTGCGCGTCCGCAGGGTCGTCGGGGTCTTCGACACCGGTCGGGTCCTGAACCGGCAGACCGTCCGCAGCCAGGCCATCGGTGGGGCGGTCTGGGGCATCGGGTTCACCCTCACCGAGCACACCCTGGTGGACCCGCACCTCGGCCGGGTGCTCACGCCGAACCTGTCCGGCTACCTCGTGCCGGTCAACGCCGACGTGCCGGAGGTCGACGTGAGCTTCATCGACCGGCCGGACCCGGCCAGCCCCGCGCTCGGCGCCCGCGGCTTCGGCGAGACCCCGATGACCGGCGTCACCGCCGCCATCGGCAACGCCGTGCACCACGCCATCGGGCGCCGGATCACCGACCTGCCCATCACCCAGGACAAGGTCATCGCCGCGCTGTCCGAACAGAACTGAGGAATCCTCTAGAACGAGTTCTATCAAAAGGAGATTATTCCGGTCCCGTGATGGCATCGCCGCAGTTCAACAGTAGTAGGACCGGGGTCGGCGCAGGGAGGTGGGCCTTGAGATAAACGAGAACAGATTCTAGTGTGACCTGGGTAACGCTCCGGCCTGAGGTGATCCGGGGGAGGCGTGGTGAGCGGCGACATCCAGTACGGCTACTTCGGCGGCGCCGCGTTCCGCCAGGTCGGCCGGATGTCCTCGCTCGCCTGGGACGTGCTGCGGATGATCCCGCGCAGACCGTTCCAGTTCAAGGAGGTCGTGACGCAGGCGTGGTTCTTCGCCAGCGTCACGGTCCTGCCGACGGCGCTGGTCTCCATCCCGTTCGGCGCGGTGATCGCGCTCCAGCTCGGCGCGCTGACCAAGCAGATCGGCGCCCAGTCGTTCACCGGCGCGGCCAGCGCGCTCGCGATCATCCAGCAGGCGAGCCCGCTGATCACCGCGCTGCTCGTCGCGGGCGCGGGCGGTTCGGCGATGTGCGCGGACATCGGCGCCCGCAAGATCCGCGACGAGATCGACGCGCTGGAGGTCATGGGCGTCTCCGCGACGCACCGGCTGGTCGTGCCGAGGGTGTTGGGCGCGATGGTCGTCGCGGTGCTGCTCAACGGGGTGGTCAGCGTCGTCGGCGTGCTCGGCGGCTACTTCTTCAACGTGGTCGTGCAGGGCGGCACGCCCGGTGCCTACCTGGCCGGCTTCAACGCGCTCGCCCAGCTGCCCGACCTGTGGATCAGCGAGTTCAAGGCGCTGCTCTACGGGTTCGTGGCGGGGGTCGTCGCCGCCTACCGGGGCCTGAACCCGCCCGCGGGCCCCAAGGGCGTCGGGGACGCGGTCAACCAGGCCGTCGTCATCACGTTCCTCCTGCTGTTCCTGATCAACGTCGTGCTGACGGCGATCTACCTCGGCGTCGTCCCGGCGAAGGGCACGTGATGGCGCGGGCCCGGTCGCGCTCCACGCCGTTCGACGCGCTCGAAGGGCTCGGCCACCAGCTCGCCTTCTACGGCCGGGTGATCGCCTGGGTGCCCGCCACGCTCGTCCGCCACCCCAGGGAGACGCTGCGCCTGCTCGCCGAGGTGACCTTCGGCAGCGGGGCGCTCGCGATCATCGGCGGCACGCTCGGCGTGATGATCGGCATGACCCTGTTCACCGGGATGATCGTGGGGCTCCAGGGCTACGCGGCGCTCAACCAGATGGGCACCGCCGCGCTCACCGGGTTCATCTCCGCCTACTTCAACACCAGGGAGGTGGCGCCGCTCGCGGCGGGGCTCGCGCTGTCGGCGACCGTCGGGTGCGGGTTCACCGCCCAGCTCGGCGCGATGCGGATCTCCGAGGAGATCGACGCGCTGGAGGTGATGGGCGTGCCCAGCGTGCCGTTCCTGGTCACCACGCGGGTGATCGCCGGGCTCGGCGCGGTGGTCCCGCTCTACGTCGTCGGCCTGCTCTGCTCCTACCTAGCGTCCAGACAGGTGACCGTGCTGTTCTACGGTCAGTCCGCGGGCACCTACGACCACTACTTCACGCTCTTCCTGTCCCCGCAGGACGTGCTGTGGTCGTTCCTGAAGGTCGTGGTGTTCGCGACCGTGGTGATCCTGGCGCACTGCTACTACGGCTACCACGCCACCGGCGGACCGGCGGGCGTCGGCGTCGCGGTCGGCCGGGCCGTGCGCGCGGCGCTGGTGCTCCAGATGCTGCTGGACTTCTTCCTCAGCCTGGCGATCTGGGGCGCCACCACGACGGTGCGGATAGCCGGATGAGCACCAGGCTGCGGCACCAGGCGCTGGGCGTGGCGTTCCTGCTCGTCGCCGCGCTGTTCGTCGCGGGCTCGATCGGCGTGTACCGCAAGGTGTTCACGTCGGTCGTGCTCGTCAGGCTGGAGGCGACCGGCGTCGGCAGCCAGCTCCAGCGCGGCGCCGACGTCAAGATCCGCGGGGTCGTCGTCGGCGAGGTGCGGGCCGTGCGGGCGACCGGCGGCGCGGCCGTGCTCGACCTCGCGCTGCGGCCGGACCGGGTGGACCTGATCCCGGCCAACGTCGCCGCGCGGCTGCTGCCGAAGACGCTGTTCGGCGAGCGCTACGTGGCGTTGCAGGTCCCCGAGCGGCCCTCGGCGGCCCGCCTCGCCGAGGGCGACGTGATCGGCCAGGACCGCAGCAGCGCCGCGATCGAGGTCGACCGGGTGCTGGCCGACCTCATGCCGCTGGTGCAGGCCGTGCAGCCGCAGAAGCTGTCCGCGACGCTGACCGCGATGTCCCGTGCGCTGGACGGGCGCGGCGCGCGGCTGGGCGACACGGTCGTGCGGCTGGACCGGTACGTGGCCGCGCTCACCGCGTCCATCCCGGACCTCAACGCCGACGTCACCGCGCTCGCCGACGTGGCCGAGGACTACGCCGGCGCCGCACCGGACCTGCTGGGGGCGCTGGCCGACCTGACGACGACCAGCCGCACGCTCGTCGAGCAGCGGGAGAACCTGCTGGAGCTGTACGGCACGCTCACCACCACGGCGATCGACCTGGAGAACTTCCTGCGGGTCAACCGGAACAACCTGATCAACCTCAGCGCGACCGCCAGGCCGACGCTGGAGCTGCTCGCCCGGTACGCGCCCGAGTACCCGTGCGTGCTCAAGCAGCTCGCGGAGTCGGTCGACCGGGCCGACTTCACCTTCGGCAAGGGCACCGAGCACCCGCAGATCGGCAAGTTCACCCTGGAGATCACCACCAGCCGCGGCAAGTACCTGCCCGGCGTCGACACCCCGCGCTACGACGACAAGCGCGGCCCGCGCTGCTACGACCCGGTCGAGCCGCCGGGCAAGTTCCCCCAGTACCCGCCGGGCGGCCCGGTGCTCGACGGGTCCACGAAGCCGTCCGCCGTCGGCGCGCCCGCGCTGGCGAACTCGCCGGAGGAGCAGAAGCTCGTGGGCCTGCTGGCGGCGGCGGAACTGGGCGTGGTGCCGGAGGAGGTGCCGAGCTGGAGCGCGCTGCTGCTCGGCCCGCTCTACCGAGGGGCGGAGGTGGAGCTGCGGTGAACGCCTTCCGGCCCGCGCTGGTGAAGATGGTGGTCTTCGCCGCCGTGACGATCACGCTGACCTGGGTCCTCGGCGCGACCATCGCGAACTTCGGCGGCGGCGGCACGTCCTCGTACACCGCCAGGTTCACCGACGTCGTCGGCCTGAACGTCGGCGACGACGTGCGGATGTCCGGGGTCCGGGTGGGGCGGGTCACGTCGATCGCCGTGGCGGACCGGACGCTCGCCGAGGTCGGCTTCGAGGTCGAGGAGCGGCGGGTGCTGCCCGCGAGCGTCTCGGCGGTGATCAGGTACCGCAACCTCATCGGCCAGCGCTACGTGGCGCTGGACGTCGGCGTCGGCGACGTCGGCGTCGGCGACGTCGGCGCCACCCTGCCGCCCGGCGGGGCGATCCCGCTGGAGCGGACGCGGCCCGCGCTGAACCTCACGGTGCTGTTCAACGGGTTCAAGCCGCTGTTCCGGGCGCTGGACCCCGAGCAGGTGAACACGCTGTCCCACGAGATCATCCAGGTGTTGCAGGGCGAGGGCGGCACGGTCGACAGCCTGCTCGCGCACACCGCGTCCCTCACCACCGCGCTGGCCGACAAGGACGCGGTGATCGGGCAGGTGATCGACAACCTGAACACCGTGCTCGGCACCGTCAACGCGCGCGGCCCCGAGCTGTCCGGGCTGATCGTCCAGGTGCAGCAGCTCGCGACCGGCCTCGCCGAGCAGCGCGCGCCGATCGGCGAGGCCATCGGCGCGCTGGGCGAGCTGACCGGCACCACCGCCGGGCTGCTCACCGACGCGCGCCCGCCGCTCAAGGACGACATCGCGGCGCTCGGCCTGCTGTCCACCACGCTCGACGACAGCGAGCAGGTGATCGACGAGCTGCTGGTCGGCCTCCCCGGCAACCTCCAGGCGTTCACCAGGACCGCGAGCTACGGGAGCTGGTTCAACTTCTTCCTGTGCCGGATGTCCGGGACCGTCGGCATCTCCTCGCTCGGCGTCGAGGTGCCCATCGCCCCCCTGCCCGCGACGAGGATGCCCGAGAGGTGCGGCCCGTGAAACCCCTGCGAGATCGTGACCAGGCGCGCGTGGGGATGGCGACGCTCGCCGTCATCGCGCTCGGCGCCACCGTCGCCTTCAACCTCGACGACCTGCCGCTGATCGGCGGTGGCGTGACCTACCGGGCCTACTTCAGCGAGTCGGCCGGGTTGGCGTCGGGCAACGAGGTCCGCGTCGCAGGCGTCAAGGTCGGCGAGGTGACCGGGGTCGGCCTCGCGGGCGACCAGGTCGACGTCGTCTTCCGGGTGCGCGACACCTGGCTGGGGGACCGGACGTCGGCGTCCATCGGCATCAAGACGCTGCTGGGGGACAAGTACCTCGACCTCGCCCCGGCCGGTGGCGCCCCGCTGGACCCGGACGTGGTCATCCCGCGCGAGCGGACCCTGGCGCCGTTCGACGTCTCCGAGGCGGTCGGGCAGCTCTCGGACACGGTGAGCCGCATCGACACCGACCAGCTCGCGGAGAGCTTCGAGGTCGTCGCCGAGGCGTTGGCGGACACCCCGCCGCACCTCAGGAGCGCGCTCGACGGCCTGTCGTCGCTGTCGAGGACCATCTCCTCGCGCGACGAGCAGCTGGTCGACCTGGCCGCGAACGCGAGCCGGATCAGCGGGACCCTGGCCGACCGGGACGGCGAGCTGCGCAGGCTGATCTCCGACGGCACCCTGCTGCTCGGCGAGCTGCGACTGCGCCGCGAGGCGATCAGCGCCCTGCTGACGGGCACCCGGACGCTCGCCGACGAGCTGCGCGGGCTGGTCGCCGACAACACCGCCCAGCTCACGCCGACGCTGGAGCGGCTCGACCGGGTCACCGCGGTGTTGCAGCGCAACCAGGACAACCTCAGCGCCGCGCTGGCGTCCATGGCGCCGTTCGTGCGGGTGTTCGGCAACACCGTCGGCAACGGGCGCTGGTTCGAGGGCTACCTGTGCGGCCTGCTCCCACCACCGATCGTCACGGACGTGGTGCAGGTCAACCCGGAGGGCTGCCTCCCGCCGCTCGCGGCGGGTGTCCGATGAGGACGGACGGGGGCCGCGACCTCGGCAGGTGGCTCGCGCTGGGCTGCGTGTTCGCGCTGCTGGCCGCCGGAGCGCTGTGGTGGGTGCGGATCGGGTCGACCGGCAGGCGCGTCACCGCCGTGTTCGACAAGGCCGTCGGCGTCCACACCGGATCGGCGGTGCGGGTGCTCGGCGTCCAGGTCGGCCTGATCACCGGCGTCCGGCCGCGCGGCGGGCAGGTCGACGTGGACATCCTGGTGGACCGCGACGTCCGGGTCCCCGCCGACGTCCGCGCCGTCGTCGTGGCACCCAGCCTGGTCAGCGACCGGTACGTGCAGCTCACGCCCGCCTACCGCGACGGCGCTGAGCTGGCGCCGGGCGCGGGCATCCCCAGGGAGCGCACCGCCACCCCGGTGGAGCTGGACTCGCTGTACGGGAGCCTCAACGACCTCTCGACCGCGCTGGGACCGAACGGGGCCAACGCCGACGGCGCGCTGTCGGACCTGCTCGACGTGGCGGCGGCCAACCTCGACGGGAACGGGCAGAACCTCAACGACACCGTCACCCGGCTCGCGGAGGCGGCGTCCGCGCTGGACAGGTCCAAGGGCGACCTGTTCGCCACGGTCGACAACCTGCGCGACTTCACCGGCGCGCTGGCCGAGAGCGACGGCCAGGTCCGGGAGTTCAGCGGCCGGGTCGCCGACGTGTCCACGTTCCTCGCGGCCGACAGCGAGCAGGCCGGTGCGGCGCTGGCGTCGCTCGCCCTCGCGCTGACCGACGTCCAGGGCTTCGTGGAGCAGAACCGGGAACTGCTCCAGTCCACCGTCAGCAGGCTCACCGGCGTCACGAAGGCGCTCGTCGACCAGCGCGGCGCGCTGGCCGAGGTGCTCGACATCGCGCCGAACGCGGCGTCCGGGCTGCTGAACGCCTACGACGAGGCGTCCGGCACGATCGCCGTGCGCGCCAACCTCAACGAGCTGACCTACCCGCCGGTGCTGATGGCGTGCAAGCTGCTCCGGCTCACCACGCCGAAGCAGGTGCCGGACGTGCTGGCCTCCGCGTGCGAGCAGCTCGCGCCCGTCCTGGACGGGGTGGTCCGGCTGCCCTCGGTCGCCGAGGTGCTGGCCGCCGTCCAGCAGGGCACGCTGCCGCCGCTCCCGCTGCCCGCCATGGAGGTCTGGTACCGGGGAGCGGACCGGTGACGGCCCGGCGGTGGTGCCTGCTCGCCGTGCTGGCGCTCGGCGGGTGCTCGGGCGGCCTCTACGACGTCCCGCTGCCCGGCGGAGCCGACCTCGGCGACCGCCCGTTCCGGATCACCGCGGAGTTCGCCGACGTGCTGGACCTGGTGCCGCAGGCCAGCGTGAAGACCGCGGACGTGGCCGTCGGCCGGGTCGAGCGGGTCGAACTGGCGCCGGACAACAGGACCGCGCTGGTCACCGTGGCGGTCAACGGCGACGTGCGGCTGCCCGCGAACGCCTCCGCGAACCTGCGCCAGTCGAGCCTGCTGGGGGAGAAGTACGTCGAGCTGGGCGGGCCGAGCGGTGAGGCCGCTCGGGGCGAGCTGACCGACGGCGCGGTCATCCCCCTCAGCCGCACCAACCGCAACCCGGAGATCGAGGAGGTGCTGGGCGCGCTGTCGCTGCTGCTCAACGGCGGGGGCGTCGCCCAGATCCGCGACATCGTGGCGGAGCTGAACGCGGCCATGTCCGGCAAGGAGCCGCGGATCCGCTCGTTCCTGTCCACGATGGACACGTTCGTCGGCAACCTCGACGGGCAGAAGGAGGAGATCACCAGGGCGATCGACGGCCTCGACCGGCTGTCCGGGACGCTGGTGGCGCAGACCGGCGCCATCACCACCACGCTGGACCACCTGGCCCCCGGCCTCCAGGTGATCACCGAGCAGCGCGGCGAACTCGTGACGATGCTGCGGTCGCTGGACGAGCTGTCCGCGGTCGCCGTCGACACGCTGAACCGCGGCCGCGAGGACGTCGTCGCCGACCTGCACGCGCTCGTGCCGATCCTGCGGCGGCTGGTGGAGGCGGGCGACAGCCTGCCGAAGGCGATGACCACGATCGCCACCTACCCGTTCACGCCCTACGCGGCGAACGCCGTCAAGGGCGACTACTTCAACTCCGACGTCCGGCTCGACCTCGACCTGTCGAACCTGGTGGAGAACCTGGCCTCGTCGAACCGGCCGCTGCTGCCCCTGCCGCCGCTGACGAGCGTGCCGGGGCTGACCGCGCCCGCGCCCCCGACCGCCCCGCCGGTGCTCGCGCTGCCGGGGTTCCCCTCCCTCGCCCCGACCGTCGGCGGGCTGGCGGGCGTGCTCGAAGGGCTGCTGGGAGGTGGCGGGTGACCAGCCGCCGGACCAGGGTGCAGCTGCTGCTGCTCGTCGTCATCGCCGTGGTGGGGCTGACCTACACGGGCGCGGAGTACGCCGGGCTGGACCGGCTGCTCGGCGCGCGCGGCTACGTCGTGACCGCGCGGTTCACCGACTCGGGCGGCATCTTCGTCAACGCCGAGGTCACCTACCGGGGCGTGACCGTCGGCCGCGTCACCGAGCTGCGGCTCACCGACCGGGGCGTGGAGGTGGACCTCGACGTCGAGCCGTCCGCGCCGCCGATCCCGGCGTCCGCGCGGGCGCTGGTGGCGAACCGGTCCGCGATCGGCGAGCAGTACGTCGACCTCGAACCGGACGACGAGCACGGCCCGTTCCTCGGGCAGGGCTCGGTGATCGCGCTCGACCGGACGGCCGTCCCGCCCAGCCCGGAATCGGTGCTGACCAACCTCGACGCGCTCGTCACGTCGGTCCCCACCGACTCGCTGCGGACGGTCGTGGACGAGCTGCACGCCGCGTTCACCGGGGCCGGGGAACCGCTGGGGCGGCTGCTGGACAGCGCCGACTCCCTCACCGGCGCGGCGGTCGACCACCTCCCGCAGACGATCGGGCTGCTCGCGGACGGCCGCACGGTGCTGGAGACGCAGCGGGCCGAAGCCGCGAACATCGCCGCGTTCGGCCAGGGGCTCGCCCGGATCTCCGCCCAGCTCAAGGAGTCCGACCCGGACCTGCGCGCGGTGATCGGCCGGGCCCCGGCCGTGGCCGCGCAGGTCGACGACGTCCTGCGCACCTCGGGCACCGACCTCGGCGTGCTGGTGGCGAACCTGCTCACCACGACCCAGATCACCACCAGCCGCGCGGACGCCATCGAGCAGGCGCTCGTCGTCTACCCGATCGTCGTGGCCACGACCCGCACCACGTCACCGGACGGCACCGGCCACCTGGGCGCGGTGCTCAACTTCTTCGACCCCTTGTCGTGCACCAGGGGCTACGAGACCACCGCCCAGCGGCCCGCCGACGACGTGACCGCCGTCCCGGCCAACGGCCAGGCCTACTGCGCGGAGCCGCCGAACAGCCCGATCAGCGTGCGCGGCGCGCAGAACGCCCCGGTCGCCGGGACACCCCGGCAGCTCCCGCCGCCGGAGCCGCCGCGGGAGCCCCGGCTGCCGGGCGTGCTCGGCTCGCCGGACACCAGGCCCTCGCCGACGAGCCTGGCCGAACTGCTCGGGCTGGGGGAGTGGTGAGGCTGTTCGCGGCGCTGGCCGCCGTCGGGGTGCTCGGCGCGGCCTGGTTCGGCTGGTCGTGGTGGCAGGCGGGCCACGGCGACGCCCAGCGCTTCGCGCTGACCCGCGACGAGGTGCTGCGCCAGGGGGAGCAGCGGCTGGTGGTGCTGAACACCGTGGACCGCCGCGATCCCGTGGAGGTGCAGCGGTCCTGGCAGTCGGTGGCGACCGGGCGGCTGCTGGACCAGCTGACCCGCGACCGCGAAGCGCACGTGCGGGACATCGGGGCGGCGAGGACCGCGACGGCGGTGACGGTGCTCGGCGCGGCGGTGACGTCGCTGGACGTCCACTCCGGGCAGGCCGGGCTGATGGCCGTGCTGGAGGTCGGTGTCACGCCGGAGGGCGGGCCGACCACGGCCAAGCGCACCAGGTTCGACGTGGACCTGACCAGGTCGGGGGACCAGTGGCTGCTCAGCTCGGTGCGGGTCGTGGGGTACGGCGGATGAGGCGGGCCTCGACGCTGGGTGTGCTGGCGGCGGTCGTGGTCGCCAGCGCGGTCGCGTCGCTGTGGTTCGGCCTGGCCGCGGACCGCCTGCGCCAGAGCCCGTGGGCCACCAACACCGCGCTGGTCGACGCCTCCGCGACCAGGGCGGTCGTCGACGAGGTCGGCGCCGCCGTGCGCTCGGTGTTCTCCTACGACCACGGCAACACCGACGCGACCGAGCGCTCGGCGCGCCAGGTGCTGGCGGGTGAGGCGGTCGAGCAGTACACCGCGCTGTTCGGCGAGGTCCGGCAGCGGGCCGTGGAGCAGCAGGTCGTGTTCACCACCGCCGTGCGCTCCATCGGCGTGGTCGAGCTGGTGGGCGACCGCGCGCGGCTGCTCGTGTTCGTCGACCAGCAGACCCTGCGATCGGCCGACAACGAGCACTCCTCGCGCGCGGGCCAGCTCGACGTGCGCGCGGAGCGGCTGGGAGGGCGCTGGCGGATCACCGCGATCACCGTGCTGTGACCTGGGGGGTCGCGCTCCGGGGTCGGTCCGGGGGGTGGAACCGCGCCTAGGGGTTTGTATGATCATGCAGCGTCGTGCATAATTGACGTCGTGTCCAAAGTGCTCACTTCCCTCCCGGCCGGCGAACGCGTCGGCATTGCCTTCTCCGGCGGCCTCGACACCTCGGTGGCGGTCGCGTGGATGCGCGAGAAGGGCGCGGTGCCGTGCACGTACACGGCCGACATCGGCCAGTACGACGAGCCCGACATCGCGTCGGTGCCCGATCGCGCCGAGCTGTACGGCGCCGAGATCGCCCGGCTGGTCGACTGCCGGGCGGCGCTGGTGGAGGAAGGGCTCGCGGCGCTGGCCTGCGGGGCGTTCCACATTCGCACCGGCGGTCGGACGTACTTCAACACCACGCCGCTGGGGCGGGCCGTGACCGGCACCATGCTGGTGCGGGCCATGCTCGACGACGACGTGCAGATCTGGGGCGACGGCTCCACCTACAAGGGCAACGACATCGAGCGGTTCTACCGCTACGGCCTGCTGGCCAACCCCTCGCTGCGGATCTACAAGCCGTGGCTGGACGCCGAGTTCGTCGGTGAGCTGGGTGGCCGCACCGAGATGTCCGAGTGGTTGCAGACCCGCGACCTGCCGTACCGCTCCAGCACCGAGAAGGCGTACTCGACCGACGCGAACATCTGGGGCGCGACGCACGAGGCCAAGGCGCTGGAGAACCTCGACACGGGCATCGAGCTGGTCGACCCGATCATGGGCGTGCGGTTCTGGGACCCCGCCGTCGAGATCGCCCCCGAGGACATCACGATCGGCTTCGACCAGGGCCGTCCCGTGACGATCAACGGCAAGGAGTTCGGCACGCCGGTCGACCTCGTGCTGGAGGCCAACGCCATCGGCGGTCGCCACGGTCTCGGCATGTCCGACCAGATCGAGAACCGGATCATCGAGGCCAAGAGCCGCGGCATCTACGAGGCACCGGGCATGGCCCTGCTGCACGCCGCGTACGAGCGGCTCGTCAACGCGATCCACAACGAGGACACGCTGGCCGCCTACCACAACGACGGGCGCAAGCTCGGCAGGCTCATGTACGAGGGCCGCTGGCTGGACCCGCAGGCGCTGATGATGCGCGAGGCGCTCCAGCGCTGGGTCGGCACCGCCGTGACCGGCCAGGTGACGCTGCGCCTGCGGCGCGGTGACGACTACTCGATCCTCGACACCACCGGGCCGTCGTTCAGCTACCACCCCGACAAGCTGTCCATGGAACGCACCGAGGACTCGGCGTTCGGCCCGGTCGACCGCATCGGCCAGCTCACGATGCGCAACCTCGACATCGCCGACTCCCGCGCGAAGCTGGAGCTGTACGCCGGGTTCGGCATGGTCGGCAGCAGGCAGTCGGCGCTGATCAGCGCCGCGCAGGTGACGTCGACCGAACTGATCGGCACCATGCCCGACGGCGGGGCCGAGGCCATCGCGTCGCGCGGTGAGGTGGCGGACGACGAACTGCTCGACCACGCGGCGCTGGAGTCGGGCAACGACTGATCGGCCGCGCTCGACCGGGAGCCCTGGACGCGTCGCGCGTTCAGGGCTCCCGGCTTTCCGGGGGTCGCGAGCGGATGCTCGGCACCCGCTCGCTGAGGTGCCGGAAACGCGTGCGGTGAACCGAGTCCGTCGACTGGCCCGGCGTGCGTTCGGTCGAGGTGGGCGTGGAGGTCCCCGCCTCCACGCCCGCGGTTGCTCGCCGACCCCCACCACCGCGTTCGCGACGACGTCCGAACTGTGCGAACGTGCCTGGCGGAGGTGTCCGATGAGCGGTGGACCGGTCGACGTGCGGGCGGGCGCGGACGAGTACGACGCGTCCACGGGGCGGTGGAGCGGGCTGCTCGCGCCGCGCTTCGTCGGCTGGCTGCCGACGGGAGACGGTCTCGCCTGGTGCGACGTCGGCTGTGGCACGGGCGCGCTGGCGCGGGCCGTCCTCGCGGGGGCGCGCCCGACGTGGATCCTGGGGGTGGATCCGTCCGAGACCTTCGTCGCCGCGGCCGTGCGCGACGGCGTCGACGCGGTCGTGGGCACCGCCACGGCGATCCCCGCCGGTGACGCCGAGTTCGACCGGGTCGTGTCCGGGCTCGTCCTGAACGTCGTGCCGCGGCCGGAGGACGCGCTGGCCGAGATGCGCCGGGTGGCGAGGCCCGGCGGTGTGGTCGGCGCCTACGTCTGGGACTACGCCGAGGGCACGGGGGTGTTCCGCCTGTTCTGGGACGCGGCCCTCGCGGTCGACCCGGCGGCGGCCGACCTCGACGAGAGGGTGCGCTTCCCGGTCTGCCGCCCCGACCCGCTGCGGGCGCTGTTCGAGGGCGCGGGCCTGACCGGCGTGGTGGTCGAGCCCCTGGACCTGCCCGTGGAGTTCGGCTCGTTCGACGACCTGTGGCTGCCGTTCCTCAGCGGTGAGGGCGCGGCGCCGAGGTACCTCGCGACCCTCACCGGGGAGCACCGCTCCGCGGTCGCCGCCCAGTTCCGCCGGACCGTCCCGCACGCGCCGGACGGCTCGATCTCCCTCGCGGCGCGGGCGTGGACCGTGCGCGGGGTCGTCTGAAACCGGTCGAGGCGTTCCAGGGGCGTCAGCCCGACAGCAGGGCTGGCAGTTCGGCCAGCAGTCCCAGCGCGAGCACGGCGAGCACCGACAGCACCAGGCCGGTGGCGAGCCCGACGAGCCGGTCGCGGGCCGTCCGCCCCAGCAGCAGCGGGACCAGCACGGCCACGACGCCGTAGGCGACGGCGTCGCCGTGGTAGCGCAGGACGAACTCGTACCAGAGCGCGTCCATCCCGAACACCCCGCCGAGCAGGGCGGGCCCGGTGGGACGGCGCCAGCCCTCGCCGGTGCGCCACCACGCGCCCGCCGTGCCGAAGACCGGTCCCGCCACCAGGGCGAGCGCCAACCAGAACAGGGGGTAGGTCAGGTCGCCCACGCCGTCGCGGACGAGTCCGGCGTAGGCGTAGTAGCCGACGACCGCGCCGATCTCGGTCGCGGTGCCCGCCAGCACCGCGGGCAGGCCGCGCACCCGGACGAGCGCACCGGCCGCGAACGCGGCGGCCGACCAGACGGAACCGGAGTTCGACACCGCTTGCAGCGCGTCGGGCAGCACGCCCTGGAGCACGTTGGTGACCGCGCCGACGAGGAGGCCCGCGAGCAGCGCGAGGCCGGTCGACGACGGCGTGGACGGCGGGCGGCGGGTGGGGTCGATGAGCACGGGGGCGAGCCTCGCGCGGCCGGTGGCCCGCCGGCATCAGCCGTGTGGCCGATGTCGGCCCGCCGAGTGGCCGGTGTGCCGCGACCGACCACGGAGGACCGGGACCCGGTGCGGCGTGCGGAACCCCGCCGCCGCACCGGGTGGCCGCACGTCAGCCGGGGGCGACCGCGCGGCCGGTCTGCGGGGAGATCATGCCCGCGCACAGGTTGCGGCTCGCCAGCGTCTGGGCGATCCGCGGGATCGCGGCGCGCGTGTTGGCGGGCCAGTCGTGCATGAGGATGACCTGCCCGTTGGTGAGCCGGGCGTGGGCCGCGACGATCGCGTCGGTGCTCGCGCCGTTCCAGTCCTGCGAGTCGACGTCCCAGATGATCTGGCGCAGACCGTACTTCGCCGCGACCGACTGCACGGTCGCGTTGGTCTCGCCGTACGGCGGGCGGAACAGCCTCGGCGTGCCACCGCCGCCGTTGGCGATGGCCTGCTGGGTGCGGGAGATCTCCGAGTCGACCTGCGCCTGGCTCTGCTGGGTCAGGTGCGGGTGGGTGTAGCTGTGGTTGCCGATCCACATGCCCGCCTGCGCCTGCGCCCTGACCAGACCGGGGTTGGCCGCGGCGTTGTTGCCCTGGTTGAACATGGTGGCGCGCAAGCCGTTCTGCCGGAGCGCGGTGAGCAGGGCCTGGGTGTTGCCCGACGGGCCGTCGTCGAAGGTGAGCCCGACGTACCCGTTGCAGGCCGCGGCGTTGGCGGGGGTGGCCGTGACGGCGCTCGCCACCGCGAGCGCGGCGGCGGCCAGTCCGGTGGCCAGGGAGCGTGTCTTTCCCATGCGGTGTGGTCCTTCCATCGATCCGGTGCGGGCCTGGCGTACCGGTGGTCTCCCGCGACCCGCGTCGCGGGAGACCACCGGCCGGGTCACGACACGGTGATGTTGGAGCTGCCGCTGCTCTGGTAGCCCTCGGTCGCCATGATCATGTAGTAGTTGAACGAGCCCAGGTTCATCCCGGCCCTCGACCACGCGTTGAAGTGGTTGCCCGTGGTGATGGTGCCGCCGGTCTTCTTCTGCTGCCGGACGCTCCAGAACTGCGGGAAGGTCTTCGTGCCCTCGACCGACGGGGCGTTGTACCGCATCGTCCGGTAGATGTCGTACGTGCCGCCGTCGGTGGTGACGGTGCCCTTGTACTCGCCCGTGGGCCGGTAGTTGCCCCAGTTGTCGACGATGTAGTACTCGACGAGCGGGTTGGACGTCCAGCCGTAGAGCGTCAGGTAGGCGTTGCCGGACGGGTTGAAGCTGCCCGAGTAGTTGACCGTCCTGCGCGAGCCGTTGGCCCAGCCCTTGCCGCCGACGAAGTTGCCGGTGTTGCGCCAGCTCGTGCTGTAGTTGCCGCCCGAGCCCAGGGTGATGCAGGCCGAGCCGCCGCCGTCGGTCCACCACGAGTAGTAGTAGCCGTTGTTGTTCCCGGTCTGGCTCGAACACGTGGCGGCGTTCGCCACGCCCGCGGCACCGGGCAGCAGAGACATGACCAGTGCGGCGCAGGCGCCTCCCGCGAGCAGCCTGAAACGGCTGAGCCCGCGGCCCTTCTGCGGTGTCGTGCGCATGCTTCCTCCTCGTTGAGGGTGTGACGCGGCGGCGAGGCAGCGTGGTGCGACCGGGTGGCCGGTAGCGGCCTCCGCGGTGCCCGGATCAACGGTGGTCGAGCCCTGTCGACACCGACAGTGTTGAACCGGCTGCGCGTTGTTGTCAACGGGTTTCGAGAATGTTTCGGAAAGTATCTTTGACACTTTCGGCAGAGGAAGTGCCTACGAACAACGTTTAAGTCCGGCGAAGTGGCCAGGTCGGGTCGCCGATGCTGAATCGATTGACCGGATTGGGAGATCGCCAGCGCCGAAACTTTCGAGAGCCGGTGATCACCGTGCGTCGAGCACCCCACCGAGCCGGGCCCCCGTCCGCTGATCACCGACCCCTCTCGGGGGAGGGCTGTTCCAGGACGCGGGCGAGCCAGTCGGCGCGGGTCCGGCGGGCCGTGATCGAGAGGGCCGCTCCCGGTGCCAGCGCGTCGAACCCGTGGACGCCGCCCGCCCAGACGTGGAGTTCCGCCTGACCGCCAGCCGCCCAGATCCGGGAGGCGTAGGCGACGTCCTCGTCGCGGAAGACCTCGGCCGAGCCCACGTCGACGTACGTCGTCGGCAGACCGGAGAGGTCGTCGGCGACCGCGGGGGAGACGTGGCCCGGCACGTCCCGCTCCGCGAGGTCGCCGAGCACCGACCGCCAGCCGAACTCGTTCATCTCCCGCGTCCAGACGGCGGGCTCGCCGGAGAACTGGAGGCTGGACGTGGTGTTGTTGCGGTGGTCCAGCATGGGGCAGACCAGGACCTGGGCGGCGATCGACGGAGTGCCGCGGTCGCGCGCCAGCAGCGTGACGCCCGCCGCGAGGCCGCCGCCCGCGCTGATGCCCGCCACCACGACGCGCTCCGGGTCGACACCGAGGTCGTCGGCGTGCTCGACCGTCCACAGCAGACCGAGGTAGCAGTCGTCGACCAGCGTGGTGCCCGTGGCCTCCGGCGCGAGGCGGTGGTCGACGGACACGACGACCGCGCCGAACCGGAAGAGCCAGTCGAGGGGGACGTCGATCTGCGAGAAGCGGTCGCCCATGACCATGCCGCCGCCGTGGATCCAGTAGACGCACGGCGCGGGAGCGGTGCGGTCGGTGCCCGCGGGGCTGAAGACCGACAGCGGGATCGAGGCGCCGTCGGCGGTGGGGACGGTGACCTCCCGCCGCTCGACGGCACGGCCGTCCAGCAGGGTCTCGACCGGCGTCGACGGGTACCGGCGCAGCCGCGCCAGCAGGTCGAGGTCGATCTCGGTGCCGAGCGGCACGTCGGCGAGCAGCGCGCTCAGCTCGGGGTCGATGTCGGGGCGAACCGGTGCCACGGGGAGTCCTCTCGGTGGTCGGGGTGGTCAGAAGGCGGCTTTGCCGCCGACGGGCACGGCGTCGACGTACCGCGACTCGCCCGCCAGCAGCGGCTGGAGCTTCGCGACCAGCGCCACGGCCTGCTCGGTCGCGAAGAACGCGGCGTGGGCCTCGGGGCTGGTCCAGCCCTCGGTGACGTGCACGGTGTCCGGGTCGCTCGCCGAGCGGCTGACGAGGAAGACGACGCAGTCAGGGTTCGGCAGGGACGGCGCGTCGAGCAGGAACGCGACCAGGTCGTCACCCCTGCCGGGCCGCGCGGTCATGGTGGCGTGGAAGCCGTGGCCGATCGTCATGAACGTTCTCCTCGCTGGTGGTCACCCGGGATGGTGATGTGACCAGCTAAGCATTCCCACCTGCGGAAATGGTAGATCGATGCTCCTGAGCACTTGCCCGATCCTCTCATTGCGGCGAGGATCCGATTCTGCTTCACTCACCTGATGGACCTTGAGGAGCTGCGCGGTCTGCTGGAGCGCCACGCCCGCCCCGACACGACCACCGCCATCGAGGACGTGCTGGTCTCGAAGGTCGACCGGGACGACGGCCCGTCGCCCGCGATGTCCGGCACGGTGATGGCGCTCATCGCGCGGGGCGCGAAGCACATCGCGCTGGGCGACCGCGTCCACGAGTACCGGGCGGGCCAGTACCTCGTGGCGTCGGTCGACCTGCCGATCACCGGCCACTACGTCGGTGTCGGCCCCGAGAGCCCGGCCCTGGGCTTCGGCCTGACCCTGCGCCCGTCCGCCATCGCGGAACTGCTGCTGCACGCCGGGCCGGGCGACCTCCCGCCCATCGGCGGCGCCAGCGCGTCCGGGCTGGCCGTCAGCGACGCCTCCGCCGGGCTGGTCGACGCGGTCGTGCGGCTGCTGCGCCTGCTCGACGAGCCGAGGGACGTCGCCGTGCTCGCACCGCTGGTCAAGCGCGAGATCCTGTGGCGGCTCGTCACCGGCGAGCAGGGCGCCACCGTCCGCCAGCTCGGCCTGGCCGACAGCGGGCTCAGCCACGTCGCCCGCGCGGTCCGGTGGATCCGCGAGCACTTCGCCCAGTCGTTCCGCGTCGAGGACGTGGCGCGGCTCGCGGGCATGAGCGTGTCGGCGTTCTACCGCAACTTCCACGCCGTCACGGCGATGAGCCCGATCCAGTTCCAGAAGCAGATCCGCCTCCAGCAGGCGAGGCTCCTGCTCGCCGCGGACCCCACCGACGTCACGGGGATCAGCCGCCGCGTCGGGTACGACAGCCCGTCGCAGTTCAGCCGCGAGTACCGCCGCCAGTTCGGCGCGTCACCGAGCCAGGACGCCCTCCGGTTGCGCGCGTGACCGGCCGGGTCAGGTGGTGCGGGCCCGCAGGTGGGCGCGTTCGCCCTGCTGGCCGAACAGCACCAGAAGCTCGACCGGCTCGGCTCCCGCGGACCCCATCCAGTGCGGGACGGTCGTGTCGAACTCCGCCACCTCGCCCGGTCTCAGCACCAGGTCCCGATCCCCGAGCAGGAGCCGCAGCAGTCCACTGAGGACGTAGACCCACTCGTAGCCCTCGTGCGTCTTCAGGTCCGGGGCCGATTCCCCCTCCGACGCCGGGATGACCAGCTTGTGCGCCTGCACGCCGCCCGCGCGCCGGGTCAGCGGGACGAACGTCATCCCGAAGCGCCGCACCGGTGTGAGGTGCACGCGCGGGTCCCCGGTGTGCGGCGCGCCGACCAGTTCGTCGAGCGGGACGCCGTGGGCGCGGGCCAGCGGCAGCAGCAGTTCCAGGTTCGGCCGCCGCCCACCGCTCTCCAACCGCGACAGCGTGCTCTCGGAGATGCCGGTGGTGTCCGCGAGGTCGGCGAGCGTGATGCCCCGTGCGCGGCGGAGTTCACGCAGCCGCGGTCCGACCGCGGCCAGCACGGCGCTCAGCTCGTCCATGGCCTCGACGTGCCGGAGGAGGCGGCGCGGACGAGGGCCGCGGTCGCCGTGGACCGGGACTGCTGCGGCCACGCGATGGCCAGGACGGCGGGCGGGGCGTCCGGGACGCGGACGTAGGCGATCCCCGGCCGGGGGTAGCGGTCGACGACGGATTCGGGGAGCAGCGTGACGAGTTCGCCGAGTTCCACGAGCTTGAGCAGCTGCGGCAGGTCGCGGACGCCGTGCTGCTCGACGATCCGGTCGAGGAATCGGCCGACGTCGTCGGGACCGGCCGGGTCCGCGATGGGCAGGCCGAGTTCGGCGAGGCCGATGCTCTCGCGGGTGGCGAGCGGGTGTCCGGAGGGGACGGCGGCGACGCGCGGCTCCTCGACCACGGTCTCGGCGTCGAGCCCGGTGCGGTCGAACGGTTCGTAGACGAGGGCGGCGTCGGCCTCGCCCCGGCGCAGCAGCCGCGGGTGCTCGCCCCAGCCGCACAGCCGGATCGACACGGGCCGAGCCGCGGGATCGGCGGCGTAGGCGGCCAGGATGCCGTCCAGCAGGCCGGCGTCGCTGTCGGCCTTGACCGCGAGGACCAGCTTCGGCTCGGGGGCCGCGGTGCGCTGCGCCCGGCGCCCGGCCGCGTCGAGGGCGTCCAGCGCGACGCGGGCCTGGTCGAGCAGGACGGCGCCCGCGGGTGTCAGCGCGACGCTGTGGGTGGTCCGCTCGAACAGGGTCACGCCCAGGTCCGCTTCGAGGCCGCGGATCGCGCGGGACAGGGGTGGCGCGGAGATGCCGAGCCGGTCGGCGGCGCGGGAGAAGTTCAGCTCCTCGGCGACGGCGACGAAGTAGCGCAGCGGCCGTGACTCCACCCGTCCACCTCCGATCGGTGTGTCCCGGAGGGTAACAGCCGGGACCGCCTCGATCCTTCTCGCGCGCCGCCTGCGCGGGCATCGTGGTCGGCGCGCCCAGGACTTGGGCGTACGTCTGGTGAACGGGTTCTCATGATCATTGTCAGTGGTGCGAACGGAACGCTCGGCGGACTGGTCGTCCAGCGGTTGCTGGACCGGGTGGCTCCCGAGCGGGTCGGCGTGTGCGTCCGCGACCCGGAGAGGGCGCGGGGGTTGGCCGAGCGGGGCGTCCGCGTGCGGCGGGGCGACTTCGCCGACGCCGCGAGCCTCGACCACGCCTTCGAGGGAGCCTCGCGGGTGCTCGTCGTGTCGGTGGACAGCGCGGGCGAGGAGGCGCTGCGCCTGCACGGGACGGCGATCGACGCGGCGGCGAGGTCCGGCGCGCGGCGGGTCGTCTACACGAGCCACACGGGCTCGAACCCCGACTCGCCCTTCCCGCCGATGCCGGACCACGCCGCCACCGAGGTCCTCCTGCGGGACTCGGGGGTGGACTTCACGGTGCTGCGCAACGGTTTCTACGCGTCGTCGGCGCTCGTGCTGCTCGGCGCCGCGCTGGAGACCGGTGAGCTGGCCCTGCCGGAGGACGGGCCGGTGTCCTGGACCGCCCACGCCGACCTCGCCGAGGCCGCGGTCGTCGCGCTGGTCGACGACGTCCTGGACGGGGTGAGCCCGGACCTCACCGGGGCGGAGGCGGTCGACATGGCCGGTGTCGCGGCCATCGCCTCGGAGTTGACGGGCAGGCCGGTCCGCCGGGTCGTCGTGCCGGACGAGGACTACCGCGCGGGCCTGCTCGCCCGCGGCGTGCCCGGACGCGCGGCCGACCTGCTCGTCGGCCTGTTCGAGGCGAGCCGGAAGGGCGAGTTCGCACGGGTGGACCCGGCGCTCCCGAGGCTGCTCGGACGGCCCCCGGCGCCGCTGCGGGACGTCCTGCGCGCGGCGATCGGGTAGGCGGCGACCGGCCCGGCCCCGTCGACACGCGGGGCCAGGCCTGGTTGAACCGATTTTGAAACGGTTCTAAGGTGGTCCCGTCGTCACCACCCGCCGAGGGACGTGGGACCCGTGCCCGTACCACCGCGTGCGCCGACGCTCGTCACCGAGCCCCGGAGCCGTCCATGGCCGGTCTAGAGGACCGGATGATCGACCTGGTGTGGCACGTCGTGGTGACGTGCGGTCGACGGCGGCCCGCGGAGGCCACCGCGAGGCGCATCCTCCGCGAGCACTTCACGCCCGCCGACAGCGGCGACGTGCACGGCAGGGCCGTGCGGGGCAGGCTGGTGCACGCGCTGCGGGCGGAGTTCGGGGCGCCCGCCGAGGCCGCCGTCGACCGGGCGAGGGTGCGCGACGAACTGGCGATCCTCAGGTCCAGGGGTCTTCCCGGCTTCGGCGGACGATGACCGAGGACGTCGACCGGCCCGCGACGCCGGGAGCGCTGTGGACGCCGGGAGCGCCCGCCGCGATGCTCGGCGTGCCGACCACACCCTGCGCACCTGGCGGCACCGCTACGACCTCGGTCCCGCGGCCCGGACCGCGGGCGGGCACCGCCGCCGCGCCGACGAGGACGTGCGGCGCGTGCGGCGGAGAAGGTCTCGTCCACCGTCGTGCTGCCGTGGGCACCGGGCCGACCTCGCCGGGCGGGTCCCGCCGGCCGCCCTGACCGCGCGGACCGGTCTGTCGTGGCCGTCGCCTGCCGGGGGCGGGCCGACCTCGACCTGCCGGGTGTCCACCGTCCGGGGTCGCTGCGGGACGCGGTGCTCCTGGTGCTCGACGCGGTGCCCACCGAGATCCGCTGACCAGGCCCGGACCGGGGCGCGGAGCTAGGCCGAATGGGTTACGGTCGGTCGGGCAGGGCGGTGGTCCGGGCGCGGCAGGCCTGAGCGGTGCCGCCACGGTGGGGCGGAGGTCGTCGATGGCACGCGGTCCCGCCGAACCCGTCGACCCGGTGCCGCCGTGGGTCGAACCGATGCTCGCCAAGCCCGACGGCGGCGTGCTGCGCGGCGGTCCGGAGTGGACGTACGAGTACAAGCTCGACGGCTACCGGGCGTCCATGCGCGTCGCCCCCGACGGGACCACGGTGCTGACCAGCCGCAACGGCATCGACTTCACCCCCGAGTTCACCAGCCTGGTCGGCGTCCTCGCCGAGGGGCTCGACGGGCGCGCGGCCGTGCTCGACGGCGAGATCGTCGTCTACGGCGCCGACGGCCGGATCGAGTTCGGGGAGTTGCAGCAGCGGCGCGGGCGGTACCGCAAGCACGCGGGCTCCCCGTGGCGCGACGAGGTGTTCCACGACGTGGCCGAGGTCCGGTACCTCGCGTTCGACCTGCTCCGGCTCGGCGACCGGTCGCTGCTCGACCGGCCGTACGACGAGCGCCGGGCGCTGCTGGAGCGGCTGCCGATGCCGGACCCGCACCGGGTCTCGGTGGTGCCCGCGTTCACGTTCGACTCCCTCGCCGCGGACCGGCGCACGCCCGCCACCCTGCTCGACGCGGTCGCGGCGGCGGGGTACGAGGGGCTGATCGCGAAGCTGCGCGCCTCGCCCTACGTGCCGGGCGCGCGGCCGGACTCGTGGCTCAAGCACCCGATCGTGCGGACCCAGGAGGTGCTGGTCTGCGGGTGGCGGCCGGGGCAGAACCGGTTCACCGGCATGGTCGGCGGTCTCCTGCTGGGCGCGCACGACCCCGTGACCGGGGCACTGGTGTACATCGGCGACGTCGGGACCGGGTTCACCGACCGCGACCGCCACGAGCTGCGCGCGCTCCTGGTCCCGCTGGAGCGGTCCACGCACCCGTTCGCGGCCGACCCGCCGCGCGACGACGTCCGCCGGGGGCGGTGGGTGGAACCGCGACTCGTCGGCGAGGTGCGGTACCGCCAGTTCACCCGTGGCGCGGACGGCCGCACCGGCAGGCTCCGGCACACGGCGTGGCGCGGCCTGCGCGAGGACCGCGCCGCGGCGGACGTGGTCGCGCCGCGCGCCGCACCGGACGTGGTCGCGCAGCGGGCCGCGCCGGAACCACCGGCCCCGCGCGCCGCGCCCGCGCCGCCCGCCCGGCAGGCGAAGCGCGTCACCGTGCGGGCGGGGGAGCGGCAGCTCGTCCTGTCCAACCTGGACAAACCGCTGTACCCGGACGGCTTCACCAAGGCCCAGGTCATCCACTACTACAGCACCGTCGCCCCGTTCCTCCTGCCGCACCTGCGCGACCGGCCGGTCACCTTCGTCCGCTACCCCGACGGCGTGGCGGGCGAGCACTTCTACGAGAAGAACGTCCCGCGCGGAGCCCCGGACTGGATCAGGACGGTGCGGCTGCCCAGCGGCGGCTCGCGCGACACCGTCGAGCACGCCCTGCTCGACGAGCTGCCCGCCCTGGTGTGGGCGGCGAACCTGGCCGCGCTGGAACTCCACGTTCCCCAGTGGACGATCGGACCCGGCACCGCCCGTCGGGTCCCGGACCGGCTGGTGTTCGACCTCGACCCCGGACCGGGCACGAGCGTGGTCGAGTGCGCCCGCGTGGCCGAGCGGCTGCACGACGTCCTCGTCGCCGACGGCCTCACGCCGGTCGCGAAGACGTCGGGCTCCAAGGGGATGCAGGTCTGCGCGGGCGTGAGGGGCGTGCGGTCGGGCGACACCTCCGCGTACGCGAAGGCGGTCGCGCAGCGGTTCGCGGCGCGGACGCCGGACCTGGTGACGGCGACGATGGCGAAGGCGGCGCGGCCGGGGAGGGTCTTCATCGACTGGAGCCAGAACAACCCCGCCAAGACGACCGTCGCGCCGTACTCCCTGCGCGGCCGTGAGCACCCCACCGCGTCCACCCCGGTCACCTGGGCCGAGGTCCGGGCGTGCAGCGCCGCCGAGCAGCTGGTGTTCACCGCCGAGGACGTCGTGGAGCGGGTGCGGGAGCTGGGCGACCTGTTCGCCGTGCTGGAGGGGAGCCGGGCCGGCCTACCGACCGGCTGACCGGTCCCGCGCGGCCCGGTCGACCTCGGCCGTGACGGCGGCGCGGACCGCGTCCAGGTCGTGCCCGCCGGAGAGGTGCCCGGCAGGCGCGCGGGTGGAGGGAGGCCGGGGTGCGCCCCGCCAGTTCGGTCGGGCCGCTCGCCCGCGTTCCGCGGTGGGTGGTGACGGCCGCTACCTGGTGGTGTGCGGGTGGAGGGTGACCAGCAGCAGGGCGTCGAGCAGGCGGTGCCAGTCGGGTTCGGTGAGGTCGCGGCCGGTCAGGTCGCCCAGCCTGGCCAGCGCGTCGAGCAGGCGCCCGGCCAGTTCGGCCGTGCCGGCCCCGGTGGACTCGGCGAGCACCTGGACGTCGTGGCGGAACCGGGTGCCGCGGCTGAGCCGGACCAGGGAGGCGGGCAGCGCGGGGGGAGGCTCGCCGTCGGGGGCGAAGTCGACCGTCAACCGCGTGTCGAGCGCCGAGGCCAGCGGGTCGAGCGCGTCGAGGGTCGGGTTGCCCCGGCCGTTCTCCAGGTTGGCCACGCGGGGCGCCGACAGCCCCGCGTCGGGGTCGTGGGCTTCCACGCCCTGGTGTGGGTGGACGTCGCGACCCACGTCCTCTCGGCCGCTGCGATCCTGGCGACCACCCGGCGGCCCGCGGGCCCGAGGACCGGTGGCGCGCGCGGCCTCCTCGGGGAACTCGGTGCGGGACCGGCCTTCCTGCGCGGCGAGGTGACCGCCTCGGCGCTGGTCGTGGTCAACGGCGTCTTCCTGCGCGCCAACGCGTCGCCGACGGCGCTGCTTGCGGGAACTGGGGAGGAACCGCGCGCACGGGGTTCGTGCTGTCCGCGCTCGGCGTCGGGTTCCTGCTCGGCGCGCCGCTCGTCCGGGCGCTGGTCGACCGCGTGTCGCCGGGGTACCTCCTCGGCGGCACGCTCGCGGCCACGGCCGTCGGGTTCGGGCTGCTGTTCGGCTCGACGCCGATGGCCACCGCGCTCCCCGCCGCCGTGGTCACCGGGGCGTTCGGGTCGACGGCGCTGGTGGTCGTGAAGACCTCGGTGCGGCGGATCACGCCGAACGAGCTCCTGGGCCGGGTCGGTTCCGCGCTGTTCACCGCGGAGGCGGTCGCCGCGTTCGCGGGACCCGTCATCGCGGAGGCCTCGTCCCCGGCCACCGCGACCCTCGTCGCCTGCGGCGGGACGGTGCTCAGCGGCGTGCTGGCGGTGGTGCCGCTGCCGCGCTCGGTCCACACCGGACACCGCGAGACCGATGCCCGCTCAGTCACGTGGTCATCCGATGGCTGAAGATCACCGGCGTGGGCCACCGGTCAGCGGTCGAACCCGTCGGGTCCGAGCACGCGCTGACCTCCGCGCCCAGCACCTCGGACCGATCACCGCGCTGCGGGCCGACGGGCGGGCGGTCCTCGTCAGCGGGTCGGGCGACGGCGGGGTGCGGCGCTCCGACGCGGAGACCGGTGGCCGGATGACGGGAACGACGAGCGGACGACCGGAAGGGCACGACACCGTGGACGCGGAACAGCTCCTGTGGCGCCTGGCGGACAGGCTGGCACCTTTCCCCAACGCCAAACCCGACTGGTTCGACCACGCGGGCGACCTCGTCGTGGCCGACGGCCCGGTCATCTGGGAGACCCCGTGGGTCACCGAGGGCGGGTTCACGCACCGGCTGCCAGCGGGCACCTACCCGGTGCACGTCGGCACGTCCGCGTGCACCCCGGACGACCACGACCCCGACGCGTTCCGCTACACCACGCGGATGCTGGTGGTCCCGTTGGCGGATCCGGACCGGATCGCCCAGGCGGAGTGGGACGTCGAGTGCTACGACGACGTCCACATGGTCGAGGACTACGCCGTGCTGTGGGGCGAGGAGGCCATGCGCGCGACGCTCCCGCACGAGGACGGCGTGCCCGCGTTCTTCCCGGACGTGCGCGACCGCATCGAGGCCGAGGGCCCCCACCTCCGGCGGGACAACTGGGCCGAGGTCGTGCTGGACCGGGACACCGGGGTCAACGCCCTCGTCTTCCCCGTCACCGCCGAGAACCTCAACGGCTACGAGATCGTCGACGACGAGGAGAACCTGCTGTGCCTGGTGCTGACGGAGGCCGGCTGGTGAGCGCCCCGACGGCCATCAGGACCCCGCACCGCGGACCGGTCACCGCGCTGGCCGCGCTGCGGGTCGACGGGCGGGCGGTGCTCGTGAGCGGGTCGAGCGACGGCGGGGTGCGGCGGTGGGACGCGCTCACCGGTGAGGCGCTGGACGAGCCGCTGGACGGGCGCGGGTGGGTGTGGTCGCTGGCCACCGCTCGTGCCGACGGGCGCCCGGTGGTCGTGGGCGGTTTCCAGGACGGGCGGCTGGTGCGCTGGGACGCGGCGACCGGCGAGGCGGTGGGGGACGGGGCGCGGACCGGGTGGGTGCGGTCCCTGGCGGTCGTGGGGTCGGTGGTGTTCAGCGGTTCCGACGACGGCGACGTGCGGCGGTGGGACGTGACCACGGGTCTGCCGGTCGGCGGTCCGCTGCCGGGCAGGCCGTCGTCGGTGTGGTCGTTGGCGACGGTGGTGGTGGCTGGTCGGACGCTGCTGGTCGGTGGGTTCGCCGACGGTGCTCTGTGGCGGTGGGACGTGGAAACCGGCGCTCCCGTCGGCGAGCCGAGGATGGTCCACGGTGGACCCGTGCGGGCGCTGGCCGTCGTGGGCTCGGTGCTGTGCAGCGCCTCCGACGACGGCACGGTGCGGCGCTGGGACGTCGAGACCGGGCAGCCGGTCGGCGAACCCCTCTCCGCCGTCGTGCTGTCGCTGCTGCCGGTCGCGCTGCCCGACGGCCGCACCGTGCTCGTGGGCGGCTGTCGCGACGGCGCGGTGCTCCGGTGGGACGGCGAGACCGCGCGGCCGCTCGCCGGTCACGTCCGCCCGGTGCGGTCGTTGGCCGCGGTCGAGGCGGACGACGGTCGGACGCTGCTGTTCAGCGGCTCGGACGACGGTGAGGTGCGCCGCTGGGACGCCGCCACCGGCGAGGCCGTCGGCTCTCCGCTGACCGGCCACAACGACTACGTCGTCGGACTGGTCACCACCGGGTTGGCCGACGGCCGCACGCTGGTCGTCAGCGCGGGCGACACCACGGTCCGCCGCTGGGACCCGGCCACCGGCCTGCCCGTCGGTGAGCCGATGATCGCAGGCGC
Organism: Umezawaea sp.; assembly: GCF_057122925.1. Lineage (NCBI taxonomy): Bacteria > Bacillati > Actinomycetota > Actinomycetes > Pseudonocardiales > Pseudonocardiaceae > Umezawaea > Umezawaea sp. The sequence continues at coordinate 102,836 of NZ_DBNGPQ010000122.1, forward strand.
GAAGGTGCGATCGGTCGCCGCGCTCGGACCGCTCGTCGTCAGCGGGTACGAGGACGGCCTGGTGCGCCGCTGGGACGCCGAGACCGGGCTGCCGGTGGGCGAACCCCTCGTCGGCCACGCCGAGATGGTGGTGTGCCTGGACGTGTTCACCCCGTCGACCGGGCGGACGCTCGTCGCCAGCTGCTCCTGGGACGGCGTCGTGCGGTTCTGGGACGCGCTGACGGGCAGGCCGGAGGGCGAGCCGATCACCGGGTTCGGCCGCACCCCGAGGTGGCTGACCACAGTGCGGCTCCCCGGCGGTCGCACGCTGCTCGCCGTCGTGACCTCGGACAAGACCGTGCTGCGGTGGGACGTGGAGACCCGGCAGCCCGTCGGCGAACCGATCACCGGTGAGCACGGGGTGGCCGGGCCGATCGCCTCGATCGTCCTGGACGACGGCCGCGCGGTCCTCGCGTTCGCGGAGAAGCACAGCAGGCTGCGGCTCTGGGACGCGGAGACCGGGGAACCGGTCAGCGACGTCCTGCCCGGCCACCGCGAGAACTACTCGGTGTTCTCGGTGGTCGCCGCCCGGCTGGACGGCGGGCGGCAGGTGTTCGCGAGCATGGGCAAGGGCGGCGTCGTGCTGGTGTGGGACGCGGGGACGGGGCGGCGGGTCGCGGAGCTGGCCGTCGGTGACGACCGCACGTCCACCATGACCGCGTTCGGCGCGCCCGGCGGCCGGCTGGTCGTGATCACCAGCGCCAACGCCGACCTGGCGATCTCGGTGCGCGAGGTGGCCGACGTGGAGCAGCCGTGACGAACCGCGTCACACGGGCACGGGACCGGTGGAGTCGCGGACGACCAGCGTCGTGGACAGCTCCAGGTGCAGGGCCTCCGGCCGGTGCCCGTCCAGGACGCGCCCGAGCTGCGTGACGGCGAGGCGGCCCATCTCCTGGAGCGGTTGGCGGACCGTGGTGAGGGCGGGGCGGGTGGCGCGGCTGAGGTCGATGTCGTCGAAGCCCGCGACGGACAGGTCCTCCGGCACGCGCAGACCGCGGTCGTGGGCCGCCCGGAGCGCGCCGACGGCGAGCTTGTCGTTGAAGCACACCAGCGCCGTCAGGCGGTCCGCGCCGTCCAGCAGCTCACCCGCCGCGCGAACGCCGTCGTCGATCGTCGGCTCGACGTGCCTGGTCAGGCGCGGTGAGGGCAGGACACCGACCTGCGCGAGCGCCGCGTGGTGGCCCGCCAGCCTGGCGTCACCGGCGAGCCACACGTCCGGGCCCGCGATGACGCCGATGGCGCGGTGGCCGTGCCCCACCAGGTGCGCGGTGAGCGCGCGGGCGCCGGAGAGGTGGGCGGCGGAGATCGACGGGATGTCCGCGGGCAGCGCGGTGCGCGGGTCGACCACGATGAACGGGAAGCCGCGCCGGGACAGCGCCACGAGCCGGTCGTCGTCCTCCGGCGGCAGGATCAGCACGGCGGCGTCGATCCCCGGCTCGTCCGGCAGGCCCGCGAGGACCTCGGAGCCCTGGGAGGCCTCGCCCGCGTCGAGCACCGTGCGCGCCCCGTGCAGGCGCAGGGTCTCGACGACCGAGGACACGATCAGTCCGAAGTAGTCGGTGAGCAGGTACGGGCAGCGCACGTAGACCGTGCGGGCCGCGCCGCCGGTGCCGGCGGGCTGCCGGTGGCGCTCGACCGCCTGGAGCACGAGGTCGCGGGTCCGCGGCGACACGTTGGCGTGGTCGTTGAGCACGCGGGAGACGGTGGCGATCGAGACGCCGGTCTCCGCGGCGATGTCGCGGACCTTCGCGCGCCTGTTCTCCACCAGGCCGATCTTAACGACGTCTTGCGCCTTGACGCCGCTCCAGCAGCCGTGTTCCATCCTGAAACAGCTTGTTACATACTGCTCGAAGGAGAGCGATGAGAACCCCCGTCGCCGTAGCCCTCACGTCCGTGGTCGCCCTGGTGCTCGGCACGCCGGGCGGTGTCCACGCCGACGCCCGGAAGCACGACGCGCCGAGGGTCGGGGTCTGGCTCACCACCCCTGACCGGACGCGGCTGCTGGCCGAGCAGCCGTCCGTGCCGTTCCGGCGCGGCGACTCGCCCCACCAGACCATCGTCGTGGACCCGGACCGGACGTTCCAGGAGGTCGACGGGTTCGGCGCCTCGATCACCGACTCGTCGGCGGCCGTGCTGCACCGGCTGACCCCGGCGGCGCGCGAGAAGGCGATGCGCGACCTGTTCGACCCCGAGCGCGGCATCGGCGTCAGCTTCCTGCGCCAGCCCGTCGGCTCCTCCGACTTCACCGCGGCGGCCGAGCACTACACGTTCGACGACGTGCCCGCCGGGCAGACCGACTTCCCGTTGCGCCACTTCAGCACCGCCCGCGACGAGGAGCGGGTGCTGCCCCTGCTGCGCCGCGCCAAGCAGCTCAACCCGCGGCTGAAGGTCATCGCGACGCCGTGGAGCCCGCCCGCGTGGATGAAGACCGACGACTCGCTGGTGGGCGGTCGGCTCAAGGACGACCCCGCGGTCTACGACGCCTACGCGCGCTACCTCGTCAAGTTCGTGCGCGCCTACGCCGCGGCGGGTGTGCCGGTCGACTACCTGTCGGTGCAGAACGAGCCGCAGAACCGCACCCCCGTGGGCTATCCGGGCACGGACATGCCCGTCGACCAGCAGGAGAAGGTGATCAGCGCGCTCGGGCCGCTGCTGCGGTGGGCCAGTCCGAGGACGAAGATCCTGGCCTACGACCACAACTGGGCCACGCACCCCGGCGACATCGGCACCACGCCGCCCGGTGAGGACCCCGAGACCGACTACGCCGCGGACTTCCTGTCCGGCCCGGCCGCGAAGTGGGTCGCGGGCACCGCCTTCCACTGCTACTACGGCGATCCCTCCGCGCAGACCGCGCTGCACGACGCCCACCCGGACAAGGGGATCTGGTTCACCGAGTGCTCCGGCTCCCACGGTCCGGCCGACCCGCCCGCGAAGGTCTTCCGCGACACCCTGGTCTGGCACGCCCGCACCATCGCCATCGGCACCACCCGCAACTGGGCCAAGTCCGTGGTGAACTGGAACATCGCGCTCGACGAGACCGGCGGGCCGCACCTGGGCGGCTGCGACACGTGCACCGGCCTGGTGACCGTCGGCGCCGACGGCTCCGTGACGACCAACGCCGAGTACTACACGGTCGGCCACCTCTCGAAGTTCGTGAAGCCGGGCGCGAAACGCGTCGCCAGCACGTCCTTCGGCTCCACCGGCTGGAACGGGCAGGTCGCCGACGTGGCGTTCCGCAACCCCGACGGCTCCACGGCCCTGGTCGTGCACAACGAGAACGACGAGCCGCGGACGTTCGCCGTCGCGGTCGGCGAGCAGGTCTTCGAGTACACGCTGCCCGGCGGTGCGCTCGCGACGTTCACCTGGCCCCGCCACCGGTCCCCGCGGTCCGACCTGGACCGGGTCGAGCTGCCCGCCGCGACGGCGACCGCCTCGCCCGCGGGCACCGCGCCGTCGGCCGCCGTGGACGCCGAGGCCTCCACGTGGTGGAGCAGCGGCCAGGCCCAGGAGCCCGGCCAGCACCTCCAGGTCGACCTGGGCGGCAGCACGGTCTTCCGGCGGGTCGCGATCGACAGCGGCGGCAACCTCGGCGACTACGCACGCGGCTGGCAGCTGTCCGCGAGCGACAACGGCACCACGTGGCGCACCATCGCGACCGGCACCGGCACCGGCCACCTGACGAACGTCGACGTCCGCCGCACCAGCGCGCGGTACCTGCGGATCACCGCCACGAACGCGGCGGACAACTGGTGGAGCATCGCGGACCTCCGCCTGTACGACTGACGTCTCCACAAGGCCGTGGAGATTTGCTCCCAACCCTGCAAGGAGC